>RGES01000020.1 GCA_009917805.1 Verrucomicrobiota bacterium | reverse complement strand
GTTCGCCTTCCAGGTCCTGCCGATCTCGCCGCTGCCGCAGGTCGATTTCCCCACGATCGAAGTCCGCGCCTCCGTGCCCGGGGCCAGCCCGGAGACCATGGCCGCCACGGTCGCCACGCCCCTGGAGCGTTCGCTGGGCCGCATCGCCGGCGTCACCGAGATCACGTCGTCGAGCACGCGCGGCAACACGAACATCACCCTGCAGTTCGAGCTCTCCCGCGACATCAACGGCGCGGCCCGCGAGGTGCAGTCGGCCATCAGCGCGGCGCGCAGCATGCTGCCGACGTCGATGATCAACAGTCCGAGCTACCGTAAGTCGAATCCGGCGGACATGCCGATCATGCTGCTGGCGGTCACGTCGGACCGTTTCACGCGCGGCGAGATGTACGACATCGCCACGACCGTGCTCGCGCCCCGCATCGCCCAGATTCCCGGGGTGGGGGACGTCAACGTCGGCGGTTCGGCCCTCCCGGCCATCCGCGTGAACGTGAACCCCGCCCAGCTGGCGTCGTACGGGGTCGCGCTCGAGGACGTCCGCAAGACCCTGTCCGCCACCAACGTCAACTCGCCCAAGGGGATCGTCGAGACCGCCGGCAGCCGCTGGCAGGTGATGGCGAACGACCAGGCCTTGGACCCGGCGGACTACCTGCCGCTGATCGTGAGCTATCGCGGCACGACGCCCGTGCGGCTCTCCGACCTCGCCACGGTCAGCCTGTCGGTCGAGGACGTCCGCAACGCCGGCCTGCTCAACGGCCGCACCGCGATCGTGCTGGTCATCAGCCGTCAGCCCGGCGCCAACATCATCGAGACCGTCGACCGCATCAAGGCGAAGATCCCGGACCTGCAGGCCCAGATCCCCAAGGGCATGGAGATGTCGGCCGCGATGGACCGCTCGATCACCATCCGCAGCTCCCTGCATGAGGTCGAGCGCTCGCTGCTGCTCTCCGTCTTCCTGGTCACGTTGGTGGTCTTCCTGTTCCTCGGCGACGCGCGCATGACGCTGATTCCCGCGATCGTGGTGCCGGTCTCGATCCTCGGGACGTTCGCGGTCATGGCCCTCGCCGGCTTCTCCCTCAACAACATCACCCTCATGGCCCTCACCGTGGCCACCGGCTTCGTCGTGGATGACGCGATCGTGGTGCTGGAGAACATCTCGCGGCATATCGAGAGGGGCTCCACGCGCATGGAGGCCGCGCTGAAGGGGGCGCAGGAGGTCGGTTTCACCGTCCTCTCCATCAGCATCTCGCTCATGGCGGTCTTCATCCCCATCCTGATGATGGGCGGGCTCGTCGGACGTCTTTTCCGGGAGTTCGCCATCACCTTGTCGGTGGCGATCGTCGTCTCGTTGGTGGTCTCGCTGAGCACCACGCCGATGATGTGCTCGCTCCTGCTCAAGGCCAAGGCCGCGGGCGCGGCGGCCCCGGGCCGCATCGAGCGTTTCTTCGCCTGGCTGCTCGAAGGCTACCGTCGTTCGCTGCGCTGGGTGCTCGACCACAGCTTCGTCGTCCTCCTGGCCTTGGTGGCAACGGTCGCCCTCAACGTCGTCCTCTATTCCGTCATCCCGAAGGGCTTCTTCCCGCAGCAGGACACCGGCTTCCTGCTCGGCAACATCGACGCGGACCAGAGCATCTCCTTCCGCGAGATGGAGAAGAAGATGGTCGCCATCTCGGACATCGTCCGGGCCGACCCCGACGTGAGCGTGATCAGCGTCTCGATCGGCGGCAGCCGCGGCGGCCCGGTCAATTCCGCCCGCCTCTACGTCGTGCTCAAGCCGATGGCCGACCGGACGGGCAACGCCGACGCCATCATCGCCCGGCTGCGGCAGAAGACCGCCGTGGTGACCGGCGCCCGCCTCGTGCTCATGTCGGCGCAGGACATCCGCATCGGCGGCCGGTCCAGTTCCGCGCTCTACCAGTACACCGTGCAGGCCGAGGAGCTTGCCGCGCTCAACGCCTGGGTGCCGAAGATCCAGGCGGCCTTGGCCGGCCTGCCGGAGCTCACCGACGTCAATACTGACACCCAGAACCGCGGCCTCCAGACCTTCGTCACCTACGACCGTGACAAGATGGCCGCCTACGGCATCCCGGTGGAGCTGGCCAACCGCACGCTCTATGACGCCTTCGGCCAGCTCCCGGTGGCGACGATCTACAAGTCGCTCAACCAGTACCGTCTCGTGATGGAGGTGAACTCCGAGCGCACGATGAGCCCCGAATCCCTCCGCGACATCCATGTCGTGACGTCGGCGGGCAAGCGCGTGCCGCTGATGTCCTTCGCCCGGTTCGAGCCCGCCAACGCCCCCTTGAACGTGAACCACCAGTCGCAGTTCGTGGCCACGACGCTCTCCTTCAACCTCGCCCCGGGCAAGACGTTGTCCGACGCCGACGAGGCGATCCGCCGCGCCATGGGCGAGATCGGCGTGCCGAGCTCGGTCCAAGGCGGCTTCCAAGGCACGGCCAAGATGTTCCAGGCCTCGCTCGACAACCAGCCGTTCCTCATCTTCGGCGCGATCCTGGCGATGTACGTCGTCCTCGGCATCCTCTACGAGAGCTGGATCCATCCGATCACGATCCTCTCCACGCTGCCTTCCGCGGGCATCGGCGCCCTCATCGCCCTGATGGCCTTCGGCATGGAATTCAGCATCATCGCGCTGATCGGCGTCTTGCTGCTCATCGGCATCGTGAAGAAGAACGCCATCATGATGATCGATTTCGCCCTCGAGGCGGAGCGACGCGACGGCGTCCCGGCGCGTGAGGCCATCTTCGCGGCCTGCTCCTTGCGTTTCCGTCCGATCATGATGACCACCTTGGCGGCGATGTTCGGCGCCTTGCCCTTGGCCATCGGTTTCGGCGAGGGCTCCGAACTCCGCCAGCCTCTCGGCATCGCCATCGTCGGCGGGTTGCTGCTCAGCCAGCTGCTGACGCTGTACACGACCCCGGTCGTCTACCTCTACTTCGACCGCCTGCGCCTCTGGGCCTTGCGTCGCCGGGCCCCCACGGCCTTGCCTCCCGCCGTTTCCTGAACTTTCCTGCCATGACCGCCATGAAGCCATCCTCCGCCGCCACCAGCCGCCTGTTCGGGTTCGCGGTCGCGTGCGCGCTCTCCGCCTGCGCGGTCGGCCCGGACTACGTCCGCCCCGAGGTGCCGGTCTCGCCCGCCTTCCGCGAACTCACCGGCCCTTACCAAGGCTCGCCGGCGCTGGGCGCCAACTGGTGGTCGATCTTCAAGGACGCCGACCTCGACGCCCTCGAGGCCGATGCGCTCAAGGCGAACGATACCGTCCGGGCGGCTTTCGCGAGGGTAGGGCAGGCCCGCGCCCTGAGCGACATCGCCAGCTCCGGCTTCTGGCCGGCGTTGAGCGTGGATCCCTCGGTCCAACGTAACCGGACTTCCGCCACCGCGGGCGGCGTCAGCCGCACGCAGACGAACTATTCCGTCCCGCTGGAACTCAGCTACGAACTCGACGTCTGGGGTCGCGTCCGCCGCCTCAGCGAATCCGCCGACGCGAACACCCGGGTTTCCGCCGCCGAGTTCGCGGTCGTCCTGCAGACCGTCCAGGCGAACGTCGCCCTCAACTACTTCTCTCTGCGCGCCCTCGATACCCAGGCGGCGATGCTGACGAAGAGCCTGGCGCTCTACCAGCATCAGGCCGAGCTTGTCGGCAAGCAGGTCAAGGCCGGGTTGGTTCCGCAGACCGACCTGCTGCAGGCGACCACCCAGGTCGAGATGACGACCGGCCAGCTGAACGAAGTGCGCCGTCTGCGCATCAACGCCGAGCATGCCCTCGCGGTGCTCACCGGTCGCCTGCCGTCCGAACTTTCCCTCGCGCCGAAGCCGCTGACGACGGAGGTGCCGGTCGTGCCGGCCGGGTTGCCTTCCGAACTCCTGGGGCGTCGTCCCGACGTCGCCGCCGCCGAGCATCGCCTGGTGGCCGCCAACGCCGCGATCGGCCAGGCCAAGGCGGATTATTACCCCCGCCTGACGCTCACGGGCTCGGCCGGCTTCTCGACCATCGACGCCTCCAAGGCCGTGGATTGGCAGAGCCGGGTGTGGTCCGCCGGTCCGAGCCTGCACCTCCCGCTTTTCCAGGGCGGCAAGCTCGACGCCTCCCTCGAAGGGGCCAAGCAGCGTTACGAGGAGGCGTTGGCGGACTACCGTCTGGCCGTCCTGACGGCCTTCCGCGAGACCGAGGACGTCCTCAACGACCTCAGCAACCGTGTCGGCGCCGCCGAATCGCAAGCGCGCGTGGTCGCGTCGGCCCGCGAGACCGCCCGGCTCGTCGAGATGCAGTACCGCAGCGGCCTGACTCCTTACTACCAGCTCATGGACGCGCAGCGCACGCTGCTGGCGGCCGAACTCTCCGCCGCCCAGATCCAGAATCTCCGCCTCAATTCCACCGTGGCGCTCGTCAAGGCCATCGGCGGCGGCTGGGATCCCAAGGCCGCTCCCAAGCGCTGAGCCTGCCTGCCGATGCGACTCCTCCGGATTACGGGTGTTTGATGAGCGTAACGATGCGACGTCTCCTTTCCTGTGTGACCTTGGCCCTGTTGGCCGCGTCGGTCGCGGCGCGCGATATCACGGTCAAGAACGCCGCCGAACTCAAGGCCGCGGGAGCTTCCGCGGTCGGCGGCGACGTCATCCGGCTGGCTCCGGGCAAATATGACGACGTCAAGCTGCGCATCGCGAAGAACGGCACCCAAGGGCGCCCGATCCAGGTCGTCGCCGCGGTGCCCGGGGAGGCCATCCTCGGCGGAGCCTCCGAGATCGACATCAGCGGCGCCTACGTGGTGATCGACGGCCTGTATCTCCTCAACGGGGCGATCGCCTCCGGCGGAGCGGACCGCGCCGTGATCACGTTCAACTCCCATCACGGCGTCGTGCGCAACACCGCCATCGTCGATTATAACCCGCCCGGCTTCGAGACCGCCTACTACTGGGTCTTCTTCAATGGCAGCCACAACACCCTCGAGCGCTGCTACTTCAAGGGGAAGAACAACCTCGAGCCGCTCATCGGCAACGGCCTCGAGAACGCGCAGTACAACTCCGTGGTCGGGTGCTATTTCAAGAACATCCCCTATGACGTCGGCAACGGCCGCGAGGACATCCGCGTCTGGGGGTCGGGCAAGTTCGATGAGAAGACCAACGAGGGCGCCTACTTCGTGATCCAAGGCAACCTCTTCGACCATGCCGACGGCGAGGGCACCGAAATCGTCTCGCTGAAGTCCAACTTCAACCAGGTCGTCGGCAACACCGTCCGGGCCACGCGGGGCGGCATCAATATCCGACGCGGCGCCAACAACACGGTGAAGAACAACATCGTCCTCGGCGAGGGCGTGCCCGGTGCGCACGGCCTCCGGATGTCGGGCGCCAACCATGTCGTCCAGGGGAACTACGTCTCCGGCTGCGATTACGGCATCCGCGTCTCCGCCGGCGAGTTCACCGCCTACGCGCTGACCCCGGACTATTCGCCCAAGGAGAAGAACAACGCCAAGACCGCCAAGAACGCGCTCGGTATCGTGACGGCCTACCCGCAGTCGAAGAAGCTCACGCTTTCCGGCAATACCGTGGTCGCCTGCGAAGGCCCCGACCTCGAGCTCGGTTCGGACTACAAGAAGCACTGGCCGCAGGAGCAGATGGTGCTGCTGCCGTCCGACTGCGAGATCGGCGGCAACCGTTTCGTGCGTCCCAAGGGCGGCGTATCGGTCGAGGTCGTCGCGCCGGAATCGCAGTTCGCCTCCTTGGCCGCCAAGTCCCTCGCCAACCGTTTCCGCAGCAACGTCGTCGTCGGGGGCAAGCTCAAGGGCGTGAGCGGTTCCGGCTTCAAGGTCGAAGACCTCGCCGCCGGCTGGACGGAGAAACGCGAGATGGGGGAGCTGCATCCCTTGAAGCCCGAGGACGTCGGTCCGCCCTGGGTCATCGCCTTGCGCGCGGCGGGCAACTTCGAGGTCGAGGACGACATGTCCTGCAGCCGCGACCCCGCGGCCAAGAAGCCCAAGAAGCCCAAGAAGGCGAAGTAGGCGGGGCTTACTTCTTGGCCGGAGCTTTCGGCTTCGGCTGTTCGGCAAGCATGACCGTCACGGCCGGGGTCGGCTCGTTCGTGCCCGCGAAGGCATTGTAGGCTTGCTGGAAGACGGCCGCGTCGCGGATGTCCCCCTCGGCGAGCAGCCACTTGTAGTGCAATTTGAACGGGGCTTCCGGGGTGGCCACGCCCTTGGGGAACGCGCCGAAGCGGCCGTAGTCGCGATAGGCCGAGAAGGCCGTGTCCTTCGGGTTGGACGGATGGTTGAGGAGCAGGGCGGTGAAGGTCTTGCCTTCGATCGTGAAGATCTCGGCGACCCAGGTGAGGTCACGGACCTTGTGGATCAGCACGTCCTTGCCCGGATAGACATAGGTCGTCTTCTTGCCGTCGATCTTCTCGGACGGACGGAACTGGGCGCCCGCGTGCTCGGGGTCGCCGTCGATCTTCGCTTCGCCGTGGTCGGGCTTCAGCGCCGTCGTCAGTTCGATGCCGAGGTAGAAGGGCGCGGCGGGCTTGGTGAACGCGAAGGCGCGTTCCTCGGTCAGGATCGGCTTGTCCTGGGCGGTGGCGCCTTGCCAGTCGATCGAGGCCACGAAACCGGCGTCGGTCGGCTTGATCGCCGTGACGACCTGGTCGCCTTTGACCATGTGCCAGCGATCGTAGGTCTTCCCGTCGACCGTGATCTTCATGAAGCCGATCATGATCCCGCGGTGGTGCGTGAATTCGAAGCCCGGTCCCTTCGTGAGGCGCAGGGCGCCGCTGGGATCGTAGACGTGGAGATAAGGCTTGTAGGTCTCCAGGCGCTTGGCCGGGGTGGAGACGTCGTGGGCCGTCATGAAGCGGGCGACCGTCTTGCCGTCCTGGACCACGTCGACGGCTTCGTTCGGGGTGACCTTGATGTCGGCGGCGAAAGCCCGGGTGAGGGCCAGCAGGGTGGCAAGGGCGAGGGGCAGGGGGCGCATGCGCCGACCTTAGGGGGATGCCCTCGGGAGGGAATCCCCGAATCGCATAGGAAACTTTACCTATGCCCGGGGGTTGCATAAGGATAATCCCATGCCCCTTCGCCCCCTCGTCGCCCTCGTGGCCGTCTTCTCGGCCTGCCTTGCCTCCCTCTCCGGAGCGACCGCCAAGCCGAACATCGTCTACATCCTGGCCGATGACCTCGGCTTCGCCGAGCTCGGCTGCAACGGCGCCGACAAGTACAAGACGCCGCACATCGACGCGCTGGCGAACAACGGCGTGCGCTTCACCCGTTTCTATACCGCTCCGCTCTGCGGCCCCTCCCGTTCGCTGATCCTGACCGGTCGTTATGCGTTCCGGACCGGCGCCGTCACGCAGGACGCCTGCAAGACCATCATCCGCAAGGGGGACAAGGCCGAGCAGATGATCCCGACGGTGCTCAAGCAGGCCGGCTACGCCACGGCGATGATCGGCAAGTGGGGGCAGCTCTCGCCTTCCGGCGACCCGGCCGAGTGGGGCTTCGACCATGACTTCCACTTCAAGGCCAGCGGCATGTACTGGAACAGCGCCCGCGTGAAGACCATGACCGACGACGGCAAGGTGCGCGGCGATCCCGACACCTATGTCATCGACGGCAAGACCATCCCGGTGAAGGACAGCGAATATATCCCGGACCTGATGCATAAGGATGCCGTCGCCTGGCTCGAGGCGCATAAGGACGGTCCGTTCTTCCTCTATTATTCGATGTCCCACGTGCATGGCGAGATCCTGCCCACGCCGGACAGCGCGCCGTCTCCTGCCGGCGAAACCGCGGCGGCGCGTCTGGCCCGTCATTACAATGACAACATCGCCTACATGGACAAGCTTGTCGGTAAGCTGACGGCCGAGCTCGACCGCCTGAAGCTCCGCGACAACACCCTGATCGTCTTCATGGGAGACAACGGCACGGCCAAGGCGCATGCGCCCGTCGCGACCATCGGTGGACAGCGCCTGGACGGCGAGAAAGGCTCGATGAAGGAAGGCGGCGGCCTGGTCCCGTTCTTCGCCACCTGGCCCGGCGTCACGCCGGCGGGCAAGGTGAACGCCAACGTCGCCGACGCCAGCGACCTCCTGCCCACCTTCGCCGAAGTCGCCGGCGCGCCGCTGCCGGCCGGCCGCGTGATCGACGGACGCAGCCTCGTGTCGCAGTTCAAGGGCGGCACCCAGTCTCCGCGTACCTGGGCCTACTGCCAGCTCAGCAACAACTACTACGTCCGCGAAGCGGGCTGGAAGCTGGACCAGTCGGGCACGCTTTACGACATGAAGGACGCGCCGTTCAAGGAAGTCGCCGTCGCCGCCGATACCAAGGATGAGGCGGCCATCGCGGCCCGCCAGCGCCTTGCGGCCGCCCTGGCCGGTCTGAATCCCTCCGCCGGCTACAAGGACGAAGTCGGCGATGGCTCCGGCCGCAGCGGCAACAAGGAGGAGAAAAAGAAGAAGACCAAGAAGGTCAAAGAAGCCAAGTAAGCCGTATGCGCTTCCGCCTCTTCGCGATCCTCGGCCTGTCGACGGTCGCCATCTTCGGGGCCGAGGAGGTCCTTTCGGATAAGTCTTCCGCGGCGAAGGTCACGGCCCTGTACAACAAGACCTTGGCCGCCGCGCAGAAGGAGCCGCCCGCGCCGGGTGGCATCATCTGCATCGGCAGTTCGCACATGCAGTTCTGGAAGACCGTGAGGGAGGACCTCGCGCCGCTCACCGTCCATAACTTCGGCATTGGCGGCAGCCGCATGAATCAGGCCGCTGACCTGTTCATCGACAACCTCGCCATTCCCTTCAAGCCGCGCGCAGTGATCCTCTACGAAGGCAGCAACGACATCAATGCCGGTACCAAGCCCGAGACCGTCCTGGCGAATTTCCAGAAGCTCCACCGCAAGCTCCATGCCGCGTTGCCGGGGGCTCGCCTGTACGTGCTCGGCATCGTCCCGAGTCCCGGCAAGCGTTTCGAAAAGATCGCGGACCTGAAGCAGACCAACGAGCTGCTCGCGAAGGAATGCGCGACCCAGCCGTGGATGAAGTTCATCGACGTCACCAGCCCGTTGCTCGGCGCCGATGGCAAGCCGAAGGAAGAACTCTTCAAGCCGGGTGATATCCACATGCTGCCGGCCGGCTACGCCGTCTGGAAGTCCGTCATCGCCCCCGTGGTCGTCCCGGCCGAGAAGCCCTTCGAGCATGCCCAATAGCCATCCCTCGGACTTCAAGCGCAACCTCAAGCGGGAGATCGCCGGCTACTTCCTCGTCGCCCTGTGCGCCTTGCCGATCCGGTTCTGGGTCTATTCAGCCGTCAAGGAGCAGGATGGCTGGGCGGCGTTCCTGGCTCAGCGGGCTTTCGACTACGTCTCGGTCGGCCTCATCGCCGTCGTCGTCGCCTCCAAGCTCCGCCTGCGCTACAAGCTCGCCCTGACCTTCATCCTGGTGGCGATCTGACCTCGCTTGGCTTGTTAGAGTCTTTGTTAGAGCAGACATAGCCAACCCGGGAAAGGGCGACCTTTCAGGCTTGAAACCTAGCTGGCGGAGAGGGAGGGATTCGAACCCTCGGTACCTTGCGGTACACTGCATTTCCAATGCAGCGCGATCGACCACTCTGCCACCTCTCCGTAAGCGGGATTCAACGGCGGCTGGGGTCTTCCCTCAAGCGGATTCGGTGCATTCCCCTTGGGCTTTCTCCTGATTTCCCTCGGGGAACGGATTCGCCCTTGATGCGCGCATGAGCACCTGCGCCCGCGTCGAGGAGATCGACGGACCGTACGGCCCCTTCGCCATCGGCGAACGGGCCATCCAGCGCCTCTGGGCCTCGGGCGAAGTCCGCGGCCCGATGGCCGCCGCCTCCGGCGCGACGATCGAGATCGTCCATCCGGGCGACTGGAACCGCGGCGCGGGCCCCGACTTCCTGGGCGCGGAAATCCTCGTCGACGGCCGCCGCCTCCGCGGCGATATCGAGATCCACCTGCGCTGCGCCGACTGGCACGCGCACGGCCACGACCGCGACCCGCATTTCGGCGGCGTGATCCTCCACGCGGTCCTGCTCCCGGGCACGAAGGACGTGTCCACGCTCTCGGGCCACCGGCCGGAAACGGTGGTGCTCCTGCCCTACCTGCCCCGCGACCTCGAAGACCTCGCCGAAGAGGACGCGCTCCTCGAGCTCCGCGGGCGCTCCGGCGAAGTCGCCCGACGCGTGCTCGAAGCCGAACCGAACCTCTCGCTGGGACTGAAACGCCGCGCGCTCGAACGCTTCCGCAACAAGACCAAGCACGCCCGCGCCCGCATCCGCGAAGTCGGCTGGGACGCCGCCTGCCACGAACTCTTCGTGGAATCGCTCGGCCTCGGCGGCAACCGCGCCCCGATGTCGGAACTGGCCCGCAGCCATTCGCCCGAACAGATGCTCATCCTCGGCCTCGACGCGCTCTACATGGAGAAATGCGGACGCTGGCGCCTCCGCGGGCTGCGACCGGCCGGCCATCCGCACCGCCGGCTCGGCCAGTACCTCGAGCTGCATCGCCGCCGTCCCGAATGGCGTGCGCAGCTGCGCGACTGGGCCGCCACCCTGCCCGCCTCGCCGCTCGTGTCCGCGCGCCGTCGGCTGATCGACGAGGTCTTCGCCTGCCTGCTTTCCGACGGCCGGGCCGACACGCTCTGCGTCAACGCCTTGCTGCCGTTGCTGCAGGATCCGCGGCACGCGCTCGACCGCAGCTGGCTCGACTGGCCGCCGGGCCACCACCCCGACGACATCCATGAGGCTCGCTCCCTGCTCGGACTGGCCGGCCCCGCCCGGAACTGGGAAGTCCAAGGCATCCTCGACATCCTGCGCCGGTCGATGGGTTCGGCCGAACCGAAACCGGCCTGAGGCAAGGTCCTCAGGCCTGCACCGGGAACACGCATTGACCCCTCCGCGGCCCGGACCTATATTATTCCTATGAACCCCAAGCTCACCCTGGCTCTCCTCGCCCTCGGCCTCTCCGTCCCCGCCTTCGCGGCCACCGCCGGCGACACGGACCCGACCGCCCACATCCTCGGCGGCGGCGGCAAAGGCCCCTCCGGCCCCGGCCCGTCGGGCCCCGGCGGCGACTTCGGCGTCGTCGACGAGTGGGACGAACATGAAGACTCCCTCCTCGACCAGGCCATCAAGCTGCTCGAGGTCGCCGAGACGGCTCCGACCGTCGCCGACCTGAAGGAAGCGATCAAGGACCTCTCCGTCGCCGAGGACATGGAAGAACAGGAAATCCATCCGCGCGAGTCCAAGGGTCCCCGCGGACCGTCCGGCCCGCGCAAGCCCACCGCTTCCCGCCCGCGTCACGCGAAGGAAGACCACGACGAGATCATCAAGCAGGAGAAGAACGCCATCCAGCTCGTGCAGGAAGCCGTCACCGCCCTCCAGGGGAACAATCGCAAGAAGACCACCGAGAACGTCTCCGCCGCCCTCGTCGCCATCAGGCGCGCCGACGAGCTGAACGAAGACGAAGACCCGGACGAAGGCACCGAGAAGATGAAGGCCGCCCGCGCCGCCGCGGCTGCGTCCGGCGCCACCGCTCCGGCCAAGCCCCGCAAGAAGTAAGCGCCCTTCGGCGACACGACGAAAGGCCCCGCACCCCACCGATGGCCCCGACCTTCTTCCGACTGACCCTCCTCTGCCTGACCCTCGCCGGCTACGCTAAAGAGCTGCCCAAGCCGACCAACCCGAACCCCGGCCTCCGCTACTACTACCCGGTGCCGAAGGTCGCCGAGCCGCAGACCTACGCCTTCGACGTCGTCATCTACGGCGCCAGCCCGGCGGCCGTCTCCGCGGCATGCCAGGCGAAAAAGATGGGCAAGTCCGTCGGCGTCTTCGTCTTCCGCCGCCACGTCGGCGGCATGTCTTCCTCGGGCCTGAGCGACGTCGACTACGGCAAGAAGGAGTCCATCGGCGGCCTGGCCAAGACGGTCTTCCTCGATTTTTTCAAGAAGCAGGTCCAGAGCCCGGCCGAGGTCGAGACGCTCTTCTTGAAGATGCTCACCGACCTGGACATCCCGGTCTTCTTCGAGCACCGCCTGGAGAAGGTCGAACGTCAGGGCGAGCGGATCGCGAAGCTGGTCTTCGAGAACGGCAACGCGGCGCGCGGCAAGGTCTTCATGGACACGACCTATGAAGGCGACCTGATGGCGCTCGCCGGCGTCAGGCACGTGGCCGGCCGCGAGGCCAACGCCGCCTTCGGCGAGAAGCTCAACGGCATCCAGATCGGCGCCCGCGCCTCGCCGCATAATTTCCAATGGCGCGTGGACCCCTACGTCGTCCCGGGCGACCCCAAGAGCGGCGTCATCGAAGGCGTGGACGGGACGCCTTACGCCGCGGAAGACCACGGCAAGCCCGACAAACGCTACCAGCCCTTCTGCTTCCGCGTCTTCGCCACGAAGAAAGACCCCCTGCCCTGGCCCATGCCCGCGGACTACCGGCCGGCTCGCTACGAACTGCTCAAGCGTTACGTCAACGCGGCCCCGGATTCGACCTGGTGGAACCTCATCTACTCGCGCGGCCCGCTCAAGCTGAACGAAGGCGATTGCAACAGCGCCGGGCCGGTGTCCCTCGACTACGTCGACGGCAGCAAGCACTGGGTCGAGTCAAGCTATGCGGAGCGCGAAAAGATCTTCCAGGCCCACGTCAGCTACCAGCAAGGTTACCTCTACTTCCTCGCCAACGACCCGAGCATCCCCGTCGAACTGCGCGGCCGCGTCGGCCAATTCGGCCTCCCGAAGAAGGAATTCCCCGAGACCGCCGGCTGGCCGCATGAGCTCTACGTCCGCGAAGGCCGTCGTCTCCGCGGAGATTACGTGCTCACGGAGCACGACTGCCTGGGCAAGGTGACCGTCGAGGATTCGGTCGGCCTCGGCAGCTTCATCATGGATTCGCACGTCGTGCGCCGCATCATCTACAAGACGGACAAGGACGCGCACATCACCCACCTCCGCACCTCCAAGCCCGAGGAGATCACCGAAGCGCAGCGCAGCTGGAAGGGCGACATGGTCGGCGTCGAAGGCCAGTTCGACTACGCCGTGCCGAAGCCCTACCGCATCAGCTACCGGACCCTCCGTCCGCAGAAGGACGACTGCGTCAACCTGCTGGTCCCTACCGTCATCTCCTCCACCCACCCGGCCTTCGGCTCGATGCGCATGGAGCCGGTCTTCATGATCCTCGGCCAGAGCGCCGGCGCCGCGGCGTCCCTCGCCATCGACGGCGGCCTCGCGGTGCAGGACGTCGACTACGCGAAGCTCCGCGCCATCCTGCTGAAGGAAGGCCAGCTGCTGGACTGAACCCGGTACACCCCGCTCTTCAGGCCATCATCTTCCGCGCCTTCTCGAGCGAGACGGCCAGGCGGTCGACCTCCTCGAGGGTGTTGTAGAAGGCGAACGAGGCGCGCGCGGTGCCGCTCCGGTGCGGATGGCGATGCCGTCCGCGTCCAGCAACGTGCCGATGTCATGCGGATGGCCGCCCTCGATGTTGAACGAGATCACGGCGACCTTCTCGGGCGCTTCGCCCACGATGGTCAGGCCCTTGATGGCCTTGAGCCGCTCGGTGGCGGCGGCGAGCAACGCCTGCTCATGCGCATGCGCGGCGGCCTGGATGGGCATGACATACTCGAGCGCGACGCCGAGGGCGATGGCGCCGGAGATGTCCGGCGTGCCGGCCTCGAAGCGTTCCGGGGCCTCGCGGAAGGTGGTGCCGGCGAAGTCGACCTTGCGGATCATGTCGCCGCCGAACTGGTAAGGCGGCATGGCGTCCAGCAGCTCCGGGCGGCCCCAGAGCACGCCGATGCCGGTCGGGCCGAAGGTCTTGTGGCCGGAGAAGGCGTAGAAGTCGCAACCGAGCGCGGGGACGTCGACCTTGAAGTGCGCGGCGGCCTGGCAGCCGTCGATGAGGACGAGCGCGCCCGCGGCCTTGGCGAGACGGGTCATCTCGGCGGCGGGGTTGACCGTGCCGAGGGCGTTGGAGACATGCGCGAAGGCGACGAGCCGGGTGCGGGGAGAAAGCAGGCCCTTGAAGGCGACGAGGTCGACTTCGCCGCGCGGCGTGACGGGCGTCACGACGACCTTGGCGCCGGTGCGTTCGGCGATCACCTGCCAAGGCACGATGTTCGCATGGTGCTCGAGGTGCGTGAGCAGGATCTCGTCGCCGGCTTTCAGGTTAGAACGGCCCCAGCATTCGGCGACGAGGTTGATGCCCTCGGTGGCGCCGCGCACGAAGACGCAGCCGCGGGTGTCCTTCAGGCCGAGGAACTTCGCGACGGACCCGCGGGCGGCCTCGTAGGCGGTCGTGGCCTCCTCGCTCAGGAGATGTACGCCGCGGTGGACGTTGGCGTTCTGCTCGGAGTAATAGCGTTCGAGGGCCCGGATGACCGCCAGCGGCTTCTGGGAAGTCGCCGCGTTGTCGAGGTAGGTCAGCGGACGGCCGCGCACGGAACGTCCCAGGATCGGGAAGTCCTTGCGGAGGGCGGCGACGTCGAACGCAGGCATGGGCCGAACGTAGGAGGACCCGGGCGGGGCGCAACCGGGAAGCGAAATCAGGGCGACGGCGGCAAGCGCACGGCCTTGCGGATATAGGCCGGCACGTCCACGTCCTGCCCGTCGATGAACGTCATCGGCGTGCCGCCGAACAGACCGCGGCGCATCGATTCCTCCGTCGCGAACTCGAAGATCGGCTGCGAGGGATCCTCGGCCTTGGCGCCCTTCTTGGGCTTCGCGGGCGGCTTGGGCGGAGGCAGCGAGGCGCCGAGCACCGAGACCTCGATGCCCGTGCCGAGCGCGGGGTCGATGCGGGCGCAGAGCACCGTGGAGGTCTCGCCGCCGAAACGGGCGCGGACCGCGGCGACGGCCTCGAAGGCTTCGGTCGAGGTCATCGCGGGACCGCCGGCGACGGTGACGAAGAGCGAGGCGACCTTGGCGACCGCGCC
>RGES01000190.1 GCA_009917805.1 Verrucomicrobiota bacterium | reverse complement strand
AGGGCTTCCACCTCTGCCTTCGAGAAGAGGAGCCCGCCGGACTGCTCGCTGCGGGCCGCGGCCTCGGCTTCGAGCTGGCCCGGCAGCATGCACTGCTCGTTGCCGTGGCCGAGGATGTCGGCGAGCACGGCCTTCACGTTCTCCGCTTGCGAGCGGCCCTTTGCGAACACGCCGCTCGAAATCGCGTCGGGGTGGATCACCTGGAAGAAGAACGCGCAGTTCTGCTTTTCGCCAGCGACGGCTGCACGGCTGCGGAGCGTCGGGAGCGAGCCGCCGATGAACGCGGCCACGATCTCGTTGATGAGCGAGAGCCCGTAGCCCTTGTGGTCACCGAACGGGAGCAGCGACACCGCCTTGTCGGGATCGGTCGTGGGATGGCCGTCCTTGTCCACGGCTGCGTTTGGCGGCAGCGGCTTGCCCTCGCGCTTCAGCTGCTGCACGCGGCCCATCGCGATCACGCTCGTCGCCCAGTCGATCACGAGGGGAAAGCCGATGGCGGCCGTCGTCGGAAAACCCCACGAGTGCGGGTTGGTGCCGAGCGTAGGAAACTTCCCTTTGAACGGCACCACCTCGGCGAGCGACGCAGTGCAGTTGGTGTAGGCGATGTAGCCCTTCTTCGCGGCTTCCATCACGTAGCCGCCGCCCCAGAGATAGTGAAACGCGTTGTCGATCGAGACCGTGCCCGTGCCGTAGACATCGGCGAGCTTCATGCAGGTTTCGATCGCCTCCCAGGCCACCGCCTGCCCGAGCTTCTTTTGGGCGTCCCACACCTCGGCCGCCTTGAACCGGGTCGGGAGTTTCTTGATCGCCGCCCTGGGAACGCAGCCGCCCGCCTTCGAGCCGAAGAGTTCGTCGAGGTGCAGGGCCTTGATCGCGTTGTGGGTGCGGATCCCGTGCCTCGTGGCGGCCGTGGCGAGCGTGGCGGCGTGCTCCGCCTCTGCAACGTCGAAGCCCCGCTTCAGATAGGCCCCGCGAACGATCGCCTCGTGGGTGGCGACGGGCACGACGTGGAATGTTTCTGCCATCGGATCAGACAACTTTCGTGACAGGGACTTCGGGATTCACCTGCGCGAGCGGCTTTTCGCCCCGCATGGCGTTGATCAGGTTGGTGACCGCGGCAAGAGCCTGCCGCTGCACGCTCTCCTCCGTGCGGGATCCGATGTGAGGCGTGACGACGCAATTGGGGAGGTGCGTGAGCGGATGGTCGGGCCGCGGCGGTTCCTCGTCGAGCACGTCGGTGCCGTAGCCGCCGACCTGGCCGGACTTCAGGGCGGCCGCGATGTCGTCGGTGTGGACGATCTCGCCACGGGCGCAGTTGAGGATGAGCACGCCCTTCTTCATCTTGGCGATGTTCTCCGCGCGGATCAGGTCGCGCGTCTCGGGGGTGAGGTTGGTGTGCAGGGAGAGGTAGTCGGAGACGGCGAACACGTCGTCCATCGTGGCGGCGCGCTTCACGTCGTGCTGGGCGGCGAACTTGTCGTCCCAGTAGAGGTCGAAGCCGACGACCTTCATGCCGAAGGCGCGGGCGCGGATGGCGACTTCCTTGCCGATGCGGCCCATGCCGATGATGCCGATCGTCTTGTCGAGCAGCTCATGGCCCGTCTTGCGCTTCCAGCCGCCGGAGCGCGTGGAGTCGGTGTGGAAGTAGAAGTTCTTCTCCAAGGCGAGCAGGAGGAGGAAGGTGTGTTCGGCGACCGTGGTGTGGTTGACGCCCGGGGTGAAGAGCAGGGGGATGCCCTTGGCCGTGAGGGTCTTCACGTCGATCTTGTCGACGCCGATGCCGTACTTCGAGACGACCTTGAGGCGGGGGAGGGCCTTCTCGATGACCGCGGCGGTGATCATGTCGTCGCCGCAGATGTAGCCGTCGAACTCGCCCATGAGCGCGAGCGTGTCCGCCTCGTTGAGCGGACCGCGGGCGGTGACGACTTCCCAGCCCGTTTCAGCCAGCATCTTGTGGTGCTCGCCGGGGGTGTCTTGGAAGGAGGTGGTCGTGAGGAGGATGCGCGGCTTCGTCATGGGAATATGCTCGTCGATTAGTGGCTTTACGGCGGGGTTCCGTCAACAGGACTTCTGGGGTGGACTTACCCGAAAATCGGCGTTTGGTAGCCATCAGCCCCGCCAATATGAATAATTCCGCCTCTGGTTCCGCCCCGGCCGTCAGCAAGCACCGCTGGATCATCCTGGCCCTGCTGTTCTTCGCCACGACGATCAACTACATCGACCGTTCGATCCTGTCGCTGATCAAGCCCGAATACCTCGACAAGGAGCTGGGCTGGACGAACACCCAGTACGGCTACGTGAACTCGGCCTTCCAGTTCGCCTACGCCCTCGGCCTGCTGGGCTTCGGTTGGTTCATCGACCGTTTCGGCACCAAGATCGGCTACGCCTTCTCGATCGTCTTCTGGTCCTTGGCCGCCGCCGGCCACGCGCTGGTGAGCACGGTGTTCGGCTTCGGCGTCGCCCGCGTCTTCCTCGGTCTCGGCGAAGGCGGCAACTTCCCGGCGGCGATCAAGACCGTCGCGCAGTGGTTCCCGCGCGCCGAACGCGCCTTCGCCAACGCGCTTTTCAACTCGGGCTCGAACATCGGTTCGGTCGTCGCCCCGCTCGTGGTCCTGCCCATCGCCGCCGCCTGGGGCTGGCGCTCGACCTTCCTGATCGCCGGCGCCGCGGGCATCGCCTGGGTCTTCTTCTGGTTCCCGCTCTTCCGCAATCCGCCCGCCCAGGACGACGATGTGGGCGAGCCGACCGAGAAGGTCTCCTGGGGTCAGCTGTTCGGCACCCGCCAGGCCTGGGCCTACATGGTCGCCAAGTTCATGACGGACCCGGTCTGGTGGTTCTACCTGATCTGGCTGCCTGACTACTTCAAGAAGGAGCAGCACCTGGACCTCAAGCACCTCGGCACCGTGCCGAGCCTGCTGCATCCTTTCGAGTTCATCGGCTGGATGTTCAGCCAACCGCTGGTCGTCCTCTACTCCATCGTGACCGTGCTCAGCATCTTCGCCGGTTGGGCCGTCAAGAAGTTCGCCGAATCCGGCCACGATATCGTCAAGGTCCGCAAGGTCTCGATGCTCATCTTCGCCGTCTGCTCGCTGCCGATCTTCTTCGTCCGCGGTCTCGGCATGTGGGAAGCCGTCTTCCTCATCGCCTTCGGCGCCTCCGCCCACCAGGCCTGGTCCGCCAGCCTTTACGCCACGGTCTCCGACACGTTCTCGAAGAACGCCGTCGGCTCGGTCTCGGGCTTGGGCGGCTTCGCCGGTTCCATCGGCGGCATGATCTTCCCGATCGTCGCCGGCGCGGTCC
>RGES01000189.1 GCA_009917805.1 Verrucomicrobiota bacterium | reverse complement strand
AAGGGCGAAGCCTCCGGCCTGCCCCACGCCAATCTCTTCTGGCGCACCGGCGGCGGACAGAGCTATGCCGTGCGCTCGGGCAACTGGAAGCTGGTCCGCAACGGCAAGCAGCCGGACGAACTCTACGACCTTGCGACGGACATCGCCGAAGCGAAGAACCTCGCCGCCTCCCAACCTGAAGTCGCCTCCCGCCTGGCCGCCGATCTGACCGCCTGGAACAAAGAGCTGATCGCGCCGCTGTTCGAAAGCCCTAAAGGGGGCAAAGCCCCCGCCAAGAAGGCCAAGAAATAGCCGTCCTTTCGGCGGCTTTTCCTCTGGTCGGGCTGGTGAGATTCGAACTCACGACCTCTTGCACCCCATGCAAGCGCGCTACCAGACTACGCTACAGCCCGAGAGAGGAAAGATTGGGTTAAGCCCCAGCCCGGCGGGGTTGTCAATCCGACAAACCCGGCCCCTTGGTTTCTCGACAGTTCCATGGCTTAACCCTAATAAATCCTCATGAGCCGCACCCCCCTGCTCCTGCTTGCCCTGTTCTGCGCCGGCCTCTTCGCCGAGACCCGACCGAACATCGTCTTCATCCTGGCCGACGACCTCGGCTACGGCGAAGTCGGCTACAACGGCCAGAAGATCATCCGCACGCCGAACGTGGATCGCCTCGCCCGCGAAGGGATGATCCTCACCCGCCACTACTGCGGCAACGCCGTATGCTCGCCCTCCCGCACGGTGCTCATGACCGGCCGCAACCCGGGCCGCGCGACGACGCGCGACAACCGGGACATGGGGAATCAGGAACAGTTCCCCCTGCCGGCCGGCATCACCACCCTGCCTGCGACGCTGAAGCAGGCGGGCTATGCGACCGGCGCTTTCGGCAAGTGGGGCATGGGCGGCTTCGACTCCACGGGCAGTCCGCTCAAGCAAGGCTTCGAGCGCTTCCTCGGCGTGACGAGCCAGTGGGTCGCGCACAGCCACTACCCTCCGTTCATCCAGGACGACGGCAAGAAGGTCCCGCTCGACAACGGCCCGGAAGGCGTGCCCGGCCATGCGAACTTCCCGGCCGACGCCGATCCGAAGGACCCTAAGGCCTTCGCTCCGTACATCGGCAACGACTTTTCCAGCGATCATACCATCGCCGGCGCCGAGGCGTTCATCGCGGCCAACAAGGATAAGCCTTTCTTCCTCTACTACGCCTCGCCCCTGCCCCACGTCGCCCTGCAGGTGCCCGCCGAAGAACTGAAGCAATACGAAGGCGTGATCGCCGAAGACGCGCCTTACGTGCCCGCCAAAGGCGGCTACGTGCCCAACCGCACGCCGCGCACGACCTACGCCGCGATGATCTCGCGCCTCGACAAGGAAGTCGGCCGCATCCTCGCCGCGCTCGAGAAAGCCGGCGTGGCCGACAACACCCTCATCGTCTTCTCCGGCGACAACGGCGCCACCCATGACGCGGGCGGCGTCGACACGAAATACTTCAACTCCGCCGGCGGCCTCAAGGGCCTCAAAGGCTCCCTGCACGAAGGCGGCATCCGCGAGCCCACCGTCGTCCGCTGGCCCGCCGGCATCAAGGCCGGCACGCGATCGAACCGGATCTCGGGCTTCGAAGACTGGCTGTTCACGTTCGCCGAGCTTGCCGGGGTGAAACTCGAACGCACGGCGGACATCGCCAGCGAGAGCCTCGTGCCCGCCCTAAAGGGTACCGACGCCCCTCGCGCCGCCCCGCTCTACCGCGAGTTCCCGGGCTACGGCTCGCAACAGGCCATCTGGGACGGCAAGTGGAAGGCGATCCGCACGGACATGACCAAGAAGGTCCAGGCCAAGACGCCGATCGTCACGCAGCTCTACGACCTCGACGCCGATCCGAACGAGACGACCGACCTGGCCGCGAAATTCCCCGAAGTCGTCAAGGAGCTCGAAGCCAAGATGGCCGCGGCGCGCGTTCCCAATCCCGACTTCCCCCTGCCGGGCGTCGACCCGCTCCCCGCCAACGCCGGCAAGGGCAAGAAGAAGGCCGCTAAGAAGTAAGGACTGAGAGATAACAGGTTTTCGGGTGGCAGGTGGCAGCCCCGGTGGCGGGTGACGGGTTTACTTGATGGATCGCTGGGGCCCTGAATCAATTCAGTCCTCAACGCAGTCCTCTTCTGTCATCGATTCAGCCATCTATTCCGCTCAGAGTTCCTCCATCCCCGCCCGCAGCTCCGCCGCTTTCTTCCGCACGGCGGCCTGTTCGGCCGGGGACATGTTGGCGGCCTGACGCACGGCCATGCCGATGCGCGGGTTGTTCAGGAAACGGTCCTGATGGCGCAGCCAGAAATCCCAGTAGAGCGCGTTGAGCGGACACGCCAGCGGGCCGGTGCGATCCTTGGGGTCATAAGGACAACCGCCGCAGTAGTTCGACATCTTGGAGACGTAACTCGCGGCGCAGCAGTAAGGCTTGCTCGCCAGGAATCCTCCGTCGGCGTGCTGACTCATGCCGATGACGTTGGGGAGTTCGACCCACTGGAACGCGTCGATGTAGACGCCAAGGTACCAACGCTCGACCTCCGCGGGGTCGACGCCGGCGGTCAGGCAGAACGAACCGATGACCATCAGACGCTGGATGTGGTGCGCATAGGCCGTCTCGAGCGACTGCCCGACGGAATGCCGCAGGCAGTTCATCTTCACCTTGCCGGTCCAGAACCACGACGGCAGCGAAAGCGTGTGCCCGAGCCCGTTGGCGGAGGCATAACCCGGCATCTTGGCCCAATAGACGCCACGGATGTATTCACGCCAGCCGATGATCTGACGCACGAAACCTTCGGTCGCGGCCAGCGGATATCGACGCGGGTCCTTCGCATGCGCCTCCGCCGCGGCCTGAGCGACCTCGAGGGGCGCGAGTAGCTTCACGTTCAGGGCATAGGAAAGACGCGAATGGAAAAGCCGGTCCGAGGAGGTGTGCATGGCGTCCTCATAGTCGCCGAAGTCCGGCAGGCCGCGCTCGATGAACGCATCCAGTTGCGCCAAGGCTTCCATGCGGTCCAGCGGCCAGGGAAACTTGTCCGCGCACGGCGACCCCATGGTCTTCACGCCGGCGGACTCGATCTCAGCCCAAAGCCGGGTGAGGTCATGGGAGACATCCCATGGCTTCGGCGGCGGCGGGGTCCCCTTCCACGGTTTGCGGTTCTCCTTGTCGTAATTCCACTCTCCACCTGCCGGCGTACCGTCTTCCTCCATGAGCAGGCGCGTCCGCACGCGCATGCGACGATAATAGGACTCCATCAGCCAGCGCTTGGCGTCCTTCTGGAAATGCGCGGCCACGCCGCCACGTCCGTCGAGGAAGTGCTCGGA
>RGES01000188.1 GCA_009917805.1 Verrucomicrobiota bacterium | reverse complement strand
GAAGCCTGCGAAGGGCATGACGGGCGTGAGTTTCCTGCCGATCCTCAAAGGCGCCGCCCCGAAGACCCGCGACTACGTCTTCACCGAACGCGGCCCGCACGGCAGCGCCCCGGTGCAGGTCGGCATGGCCAGCAGCGGCTACGATCTTTCGCGCGCCGTCCGCAGCGGTCGCTACAAGGCGATCTACAACTGCACGCCCTGGCTCCCGTATCAGCCGGTCGACAGCGCCGGCGGCTCCGCCTGGAAGGCGATGCAGAACCTCAACGCCGAAGGCGCGATGGCCAAAGGGCTGAGCGCGACTTATTTTTCTTCGCCGCGTCCGGTCTATGAATTCTACGACCTCGAGAAGGACCCCGCCGAGCTGAACAATCTCAGCGGCCGGCCCGAGGTCGCCGAAGCCGAGCGCGCGCTGCGCCTCGAGATGGCGAAGAAGATGATCGCCGATTTCGATTACCTGCCGTTGCCGGCGATTCCCGGCGCCGACAAGCCTGCGGCGAAGGGCAAGGGCAAGGCGAAGGCCGACGTCTCCGCCGAACGGGCGGCTCTGTTCAAGAAACTCGATGTCGACGGCGACGGGAAGCTGTCCCGCGCGGAGTTCTCGGCGGGACGCTCCGCGGCCGACGCCGCGGAATGGTTCGCGCGACGCGACGCCGACGGCGACGGCTTCGTCAGCCGCGAAGAATTCCTGCCCGGCAGCCCGCAGGGCAAGGCGCCTGCGGCCAAGTAGGCGGGCACGAAAAAGGGCCGACTTGCGTCGGCCCTTCGTATTCCGGTTTCCCGGCGACCCTTACTTGGTCGTGTACTCGGCCTGGGCGCCGCGGATGTTGCGCTTCTGGACCCAGGGCATGAGGGCGCGGAGACGCTGGCCGGTCTTTTCGATCGGGTGGTTCTCGCCCTTCTTGAGGAGCTTGTTGTAGTTCTTGAGGCCGCCCTTGTATTCCTTGACCCACTGGGCGGTGAACTTGCCGGACTGGATCTCCTTGAGGATCTCGCGCATGGCCTTGCGGGAAGCGCTGTTGATCACGCGGGGACCGCGGGTGATGTCGCCGTACTTGGCGGTCTCGGAGATCGAGAAGCGCATGCCGGAGATGCCGGACTCGACCATGAGGTCGACGATGAGCTTCAGCTCGTGGAGGCACTCGAAGTAGGCCATCTCCGGCTGGTAGCCGGCTTCGACGAGGGTTTCGTAGCCGACCTTGACGAGCTCGGAGGCACCGCCGCAGAGGACGGCCTGCTCACCGAAGAGGTCGGTTTCGGCTTCTTCCTTGAAGGAGGTCTTGATGACGCCGGCGCGGGTCGAGCCGATGCCCTTGGCCCAGGCGAGGGCGGTCTTGGTGGCCTTGCCGGAGACGTCCTGCTGGATGGCGATGAGGGCGGGCACGCCCTTGCCTTCGACGTACTGGGCGCGGACGACGTGGCCCGGGCCCTTGGGGGCGACCATGGCGATGTCGACGTTCTTGAGGGGCTTGATCAGCTTGTAGTGGATCGAGAGGCCGTGGATGAAGAGGACGGTCTTGCCACCCTTGCCGAGGTTCGGGGCGATGTCCTTTTCCCAGACGGAGGCCTGCTTCATGTCGGGGATACCGACGAGCATGACGTCCGCGCGACGGACGGCTTCGGCGGTCTCATAGACCTTGAAACCCTTCTTCTTCGCGGCGGCGGCGGACTTGGAACCCTTGTACAGGCCCACGATGACGTTGAGTCCGCTGTCGCGGAGGTTCATCGCGTGGGAATGTCCCTGGGAACCGAAGCCGAGGACGGCGAGGGTCTTGTTCTTGAGGAAGCCGAGATCGGCGTCCTTGTCGGTGTACACTTTGGCAGGCATGGTGTTTGGTGGAAAAGGGGTTTACTTGGCGGCCTTCTTGAGGCCGCGGGAAAGGGCGACGTTGCCGGTGCGGGCGGTCTCGAGGATGCCGTACGGGCTGATGAGGTCGAGGAAGGCGCCGATCTTGTTCTCGTTGCCGGTGAACTCGATGACGAGGGAGTCGTGGGCGACGTCGACGACCTTGGCGCGGAAGAGGGCGGCGACCTCGAGGATCTCGGTGCGGCTCTTCTTGTCGCACTTCACCTTGCAGAGGATGAGCTCGCGGGCGACATGGTCGACTTCCTCGCGGGAGAAGTCGTGGACGGTGATGACGTTGATCAGCTTGTCGAGGGCCTTGACGCAGCGGTCGAGGGCGGCGTCGTCGGCGACGACGGTCGCGGTGATGCGCGAGAAGGCGGGGTCGTGGGTCGGGCCGACGTTGAGGGTCTCGATGTTGAAACCGCGGCCGGAGAGCATGCCGGCGACGCGAGCCAGGACGCCGAACTTGTTTTCGACGAGGGCGGAGAGCGTGTGCTTCTTCTTAGGGGGCGTCATGGCGACTGGAGAGTGTGATGGAAGGGGTGGACGGAGAGGGACTCGAACCCACGACATTCTGCGTGTAAAGCAGACGCTCTAACCAACTGAGCTATCCATCCAGAGGAAGGGTTGGTATAGGGAGGCCCCCCGCCTTTTGTCCACTATGAAAACCGCCCCGCGGGCTTGCTCCGGGCCCGTTCGGCCCGCAATCTGCGGGCAAATGGACCCTGTCCGCCGTCAACGCATCCTGGAAGCGCTCCAGGCCCTCGCCCAGCCGGGCCTCCCGAAGGACGGGCTTTTGGCCTGTATGCAGGTCCTCGATGCGGAAGTGGCGGCCCCGGACTCGGGCCTGCCGGGCGACCTCGATCACTACCTCCGTCGTCGCTCCTACGAGAAGGCGTTGGTCTACCTCAACGGCGGTACTCCGGGCGCGGGGACCTGCGGCCGCGGCGCATGAGCGGCAATCCTTTCGATAAGCTGGACGGCCAGAGCCTCCCGCCCGGCCCGCCGCCGAAGCCGGTCGTGCCCGCCGCGAAGGCGAAGCCGAAGCTGGGCAAGGTGATCCTGCAATACGAACGCGCCGGCCGCGGCGGCAAGGAAGTGACCATCCTCAAGGGGCTCTGGATCGAGTCGCAGGAGATGCGCCTGCGCGAGGCGTTGCTCAAGGAGCTCAAGCGCGCCCTCGGCACGGGCGGCGCCCTCGAGGGCCGCGAGATCGTCCTGCAAGGCGACCGCCGCGACACGGCGAAGGCCTGGCTGCTGAAGGAAGGTTTCACGACCAACCTCTGAGCCGCAAAACCACTCGCCTCCGGGCCGCGCGTCGGTAGGGTAGGGCCGTGCCCGACCTGCAGCCGAACCTCATCCGCCTCGACGGCGACTTCGCGCCCGTGCGCCGCGTCGTCGAGCTGCTGCGCGACGCCGGCGGCCGGCCGTTCCTCGTCGGCGGCTGCGTGCGCGACGCGCTGATGGAGGTCCCGGTGCTCGATTTCGACATCGAGGTCTTCGGCCTTGGCACGCG
>RGES01000187.1 GCA_009917805.1 Verrucomicrobiota bacterium | reverse complement strand
CGGCGCAAGCTCCCCGGCATGATCAGCGCCGAGGAGGCCGCCAAGGTCGTCTCCGCGCCCGACACCGGCACGCCGCAGGGACTGCGCGATCGCGCGATGCTCGAGATGATGTACGGCTCCGGCCTGCGTATCTCCGAACTCTGCGGGCTCGAGATCCAGGCGGTCGACGTCGATTCCGCGCTCGTACGCGTCACGGGCAAGGGCTCCAAGGATCGCGTGGTGCCGGTCGGCGAGACCGCGCTCCTCGCGTTGCAGGCCTACCTCAAGGCCGGCCGCCCCAAGCTCGTCCGCCCCAAGACCGGCAGCGCGCTGTTCCTCAGCGCCCGCGGCGTCGCCATTTCCCGCAAGACCTTCTGGCTGGGCGTGAAGCAGGCGGCCAAGCGGGCCGGCGTCTCCGTGCCGGTGAAGCCGCATCTCCTTCGCCATGCCTTCGCGACGCACCTGCTCGAAGGCGGCGCCGACCTGCGTTCCATCCAGGAGATGCTCGGCCATGCCGACATCGCCACGACGCAGATCTACACGTCGGTGGACCGCACGGCTCTGTCGGACGCGCACCGTCGCCACCACCCTCGCGGGCGGGGCAAGGGGCGTTAACGGCCGAAGAGGACGAACAGGCCGCCGAGGATCGAGGCCGCCGTCAGCACGCCGACCAGGAAGCGGGTGCCGAACGGGATCTCGAGGGGCGCGAGCTCCTCATGGTCTTCGGTCGGACGGACCACCGCTTCGCGGAGGATCGAGAAATAGTAGTGGATGCTGATCGCGACGCCCACGAGGGCCGCGCCGAGGACCCACCAGAGCTTGGCGGAGACGAGCAGCGTCAGCACCAGCAGCTTGGCGATGAAGCCCACGGAAGGCGGGATGCCGGCGAGGGAGCCGATGCCGAAGCCGAGCGAGCTGGCGAGCAGGGGCGAGCGGCGGAGCAGGCCGCGGAGCGCGAGCTGCGGACGGCGGTGGTCTTCCACGGCCGGCAGCGAGACGAGCGTCTGGGCGGTCAGGAAGGTGCCGACCACGTAGGCCAGGAGGTAGATGACGATGACCTGTTCGACGTCGTAGCCGAAGGCGTTGGCGCCCGGCAGCACGAGGGCGGCGGTGACCGCGGCGAGGATGAAGCCGGCGTGCGAGACGCCGGAAAGCGCGAGCGTGCGCTTCACGTCGGTCGTGGCGAGGGCGCCGAGGTTGCCGACGAGCAACGTCAGGACGGCCGCGACGGCGAGGAGCGGGGCGAGCTTCACGGCGAGCGGGGCGAACGGTCCGGTGGCGAGGAGCACCAGCGTGAACGCTCCGGCGGCCTTGGAGGCCGTGCCGAGGAACGCGGTCGTCGGGGTCGGGGCGCCCTGGTAGACATCCGGGATCCAGGCGTGGAACGGGAAGGCGCCGAGCTTGAAGGCGACGCCGCCGAGGATGAGCGCGATGCCCGTGAGCGTGAGCGGCGAGACCGCGTGGGCGGCGGTCTGGGCGGCGAGCGCCTTGCCGATCTGGGTGAAGTTGAGCGAGTCGGTGACGCCGGCGGCGGAGCCGAGCGAACCGTAGACGAGCACGATGCCCATCAGCAGCAGCGCGGAGCTGAGGCCGCCCGCGACGAGGTACTTCACGCCGGCTTCGAGCGAGGCTTCGCTGCGGCGCAGGTAGCCGACCAGCACGTAGAGGCCGACGGCGGCCGTCTCGAGCGCGAGGAAGAACGTGACGAAGTGGTTGGACTGCGCGAGGAGCATGAACGCGGCGGTCACGACCAGCAGCACGTGGTGGTAGTCCGCGACGGCGGCGTCCCGCTGGCGCAGGAAGCCTTCGGCGAGGAAGCTCGTCAGCAGGGCCGAGAGCAGGAAGACCATGCGGACGCCGTCGGTGGGCAGGTTCTGGCGGAGCAGGCCGGCGAACGAAGCGACGTCGGCCGACTGCGCCCACGGACCGGTGGTCAGGGCCATGAGCGCGACGAGGATGAGGCCGGTGCGCGCGGTCATCGGGATGAGCGAGCGCAGCGCCTTCGGGAGGAACATCGCCTGCAGGAGGCAGAGCAGCGAAAGGCCGGCGACGGCGATCTCGGGCAGGATGGACAGCCAGTCGGCCGGGCGCGGGGCCAGGACCTTGAAGACCGGATCGATGTCGGCGAGGAAAGGAATCATCGGACGGAAAGCTTAGCGTTGGGCGGGCGCGGCGGCGGCGGGCTTGGCCGGCGCCTTGGCGTTATGCTGCGAGTAGGTGGTGATGCCGGCGGCGACCGGATTGACGGACTTCGTCACGAGCGAAGGCACGAAGCCGATCGTGAGCGAGGCGCCCAGCAGGACGAAGGCGGCGAAGCGTTCGGCCCAGCCGAGGTCGCCGAAGGGCGCGGAAGCGAAGCGCTTCTCGAGCGCCTCGGAGGCCGGTCCGAAGAACGTGGCGGCCACGGCGCGGAGCGCGTAGACGGCGGAGATCACGACGGTCGAGGCGACGAGGGCCTGCAGCCAGAGCGGCTGGGCGCGGAGGGCGAGGAAGACGCCGACTTCGCCCCAGAAGTTGCCGAAGCCCGGGAGGCCGATGGAGGCCATCGTCGCGGCGACGAAGAGCGCGGCGAGGCCACCCAGTTCGTCGAGGCGATAGGTGCCGGCACGGGCGCGGACGGCGTTGGCGAGCAGGAAGAGGGCGGCGCAGGACAGGCCGTGCGCGACCATCAGGAAGGCGGCGGCGTCGAGGCCGTCGGCCTTGCCGGACACGCCGCAGACCCAGATGCCGAGGAAGATCGGACCCATGTGGGCGACCGAGCTCCAGGAGAGCAGCTGCTTGAGGTCGCGCTGCGCGAGGCAGATGAGGCCGACGAGCAGCACGTTGGCCACGGCGAACCAGAGGAACCACGTGCCGAGCGAGCCGCCGGTGATGTCGAGGCTGCTGAGGCCGAGGAGGATGATGCCGTAGAGGCCGAACTTCTTCAGGGCGCCGGCGTGGAGCATCGAGACCGGCGTCGGGGCGGCGGAGTAGCCGGGCGCGGCCCAGGAGTGGAAGGGGAAGAGCGAGGCGAGCGTGCCGAGGCCGAAGAGCACGAGCGCGCCGGTGGCGGCCGGGATGGACTTCGCGTTCTGCAGGCCGTGCGCGACGCTTTCGAACGTCGCGACGCCGTAATCGACGCCGGAAGCGTCGATGGCGATGAGGATGCCCGCGAGGGACGCCATGGCGCCGGCGGTCAGGTAGATCGCCATCTGCATGGCGGCCGGGCGACGGCCTTCGCCGCCCCAGAAGAGCGTGAGGATGAACGTCGGGATGAGCGCGAACTCGTGGAAGAAGTAGAAGCCGACGAGGTGGTTCGTGCCGAACACGCCGAGCGTGCCGCCGAGCATGAACAGGATCAGGCCGACGAGGATCGGGGCCGTGATGGCGAGCGCGAGGAGC
>RGES01000186.1 GCA_009917805.1 Verrucomicrobiota bacterium | reverse complement strand
GGCTTCGTCGTAGGCCTTGGTCAGGTCCAGCAAAGGCGTCATCAGGGTCTCCGGGACGTACATCCCGCCGAACTGACCGAAACGGCCGCGGGCGTCCGGGACGCGGAAGCGAGGTTCGGTGGTCGGGATGAGGCTGGAGGCCGACATGATTGTGATGTCCTGCATAAAGCGGGAACCTTACTCAAGGGCAAGCGACAAGGGCTTTTGACGCGCGGTGAACGCCAGTCCCTCGGCCTGTCCGCGTCGATCCTGGTGGCGTTCATCCCTGCGGCGACGCTCGGGTTCCTGTTCAAGGACGCCATCAGCGCCTACCTCTTCTCCATCGAAGTCGTCGCCGCCGCCCTGCTCGTCGGTGGCCTCGTCATCCTGATCGCGGAGCATCTGCTGCCCAAGCCCGCGCAGGCGAAGTGCGACGAAGTGTCGGCCATCGGCTGGCGTACCGCGCTTACCATCGGCCTTTGTCAATGCTTCGCCCTGATTCCGGGCACCAGCCGCTCGCTGGCCACCATCCTCGGCGGCCGCGTCGCCGGTCTTTCGCACGCCGCCTCCACGGAGTTTTCCTTCCTGGTCGGCCTGCTCACCCTTTCCGCCGCATCCGTCTATAAGATGTGGTCGCTCGGACCCGCCCTCACGCAGGTCTACCCTGCCGGTCCGGCAAGCGTCGGCCTGATCGTCGCCGCGATCACCGCGTTCGTCTCGGTGAAGTGGCTCGTCGGCTACGTCTCGCGGAAAGGACTGGGCGTGTTCGCCTGGTATCGCATCGCGCTAGGCGGTGCGATCCTGGCGTTCCTCGCCCTGAAGTGAGGCCGGCTTAGGTGCCGAGTTCGAAGCCCTTGCGATACTCGCGACGGACGTAGGCGTTGGCGGCCTTGTCGTTCGTGACTTCCATCTTCGCGCCGTCCCAGAGCAGCTTTCGGTCGGGGAAGCGGGCCGCGAGGTTGCCCATGAGCACCATTTCGGAGAGCGGGCCAGAGTAGTCGAAGTTCGACGAAGCGGCGACGCCTCCCTTGCAGGCGCGGATCCAGTCCTTCTCGTGGCCGGACGAGTTGCCGGGGATGCGGGGAATCGTCTTCGCCAGTTTCTTCGAGGCTTCGCGGAGGTCGGCGTTGAGGATGCGAGGGTTGAGGCCGTAGCAGCCGCAGACCAGCTTGCCCTTGTCGCCGATGAAGAGGCAGCCACCGTTCGGATCGCCGAAGGGCATGTCGTCCTCGAGTTCGTCCGGACGCTGGGGCATCAGGCCGCCATCCCACCAGGTCAGGGTCACGGGCGGCATTTCGCCGCGAGCCGGGAACTTGAAGCGGACGATCGAGGAGCGGGGGTAGGATTCGTTCTTGCCGGTGGTCTTCTTGCCGAAGGTCTCGAAGACGGTGGACACGTTGCCTTCGACGCTTTCGGGGTAGCGCAGGTTGAGCGCCATGAAGGCGGGGTCGATGATGTGACAACCCATGTCGCCGAGGGAGCCCGTGCCGAAATCGCACCAGGCGCGCCACTTGCCCGGGTGATACGAAGGATGGTAAGGACGGAAGGCGGCCGGTCCGCACCACTGGTTCCAGTCCATGCCATCGGGGGCTTTCTGCACGTCGGTCGGACGGTCCATCTCGAGGCTTTGCGGCCAGATCGGACGGTTGGTCCAGGTGTGCACTTCGCGCACCTTGCCGATGAGCCCGGCGGCGATCCACTCGGTCACCTGACGGATGCCTTCGCCGGAATGGCCCTGGTTGCCCATCTGGGTCACGACCTTGTATTTATGGGCCGACTCCGTCAGCACGCGGGCTTCGAACACCGAATGAGAGATGGGCTTCTGTACGTAGACATGCTTGCCGCGGCGCATGCACTCCATCGCGATGTAGGCGTGAGAGTGGTCCGGGGTCGCGATGATGACGGCGTCGATGTCCTTCTGCTCATCGAGCATCTTGCGGAAATCCGTGTAGAGCGCGGCCTTGGGCTGCTGCTTGATCGTGCCGCCGCAGCGGCTGAGGTCCAGGTCGCACAGCGCGACGATGTTCTCGTCGGAGGAGTTGCGCACGTTGCTCGCGCCGACACCGCCGAAACCGATCGCGGCGACGTTCAGCTTCTCGTTCGGAGAGACGGTGCGCGCGGCGGAATTGAGCCAAGGGCGGGTCACCGCGAAGGCCGCGGCGGCCATGCCTGTGTGACGAAGGAAGGACCGACGATTGAGCTGGGGGGTCATGGGGTTGGGGTAACGTCTTTCTAGGACTCATGGTTCGCCTCGCAAGTTCCATGCACCCCGGAACCTGGGGTGCATGCGACGGAACCGATGGCCTGAGCGACAACAGGTCGGACTTGTTCCGTCAATGGGCGGTCTTCGGCCGTGCGTGTGAATGGGTTGCGGGGGGCGCCTGCCGGCGCCGCCTATCTCGCTGTCTGGATGAATCTTATGACGCCCCTGCCCCGCCCCGGGCGGCCGAAGTTTCGTTTGACTATGCTGTGAATAAACTGTTCATAAAGGAAACCACCACGACCCTGATGTTTAAGCGCTTCCCCGGGCTATTCACCCAAGCCATCGGCATCGACCTTGGCACGGCCAACACGCTTGTCTTCCTCAAGGATCGCGGCGTCGTCCTCCGCGAGCCCAGCGTCGTCGCCATCCGCACGAGCACGCGCAAGCCGATCGCCGTCGGCAACGAGGCCCGCATGATGCTCGGTCGTACGCCCGGCGACATCCAGGCCCTCCGTCCGATGAAGGACGGCGTCATCGCCGACTTCGAGATCAGCGAGCACATGCTGCGCTACTTCATCGGCAAGGTCGCCCGCAAATCCCTCTTCACCAACCTGACCGTCGTCGTGGCCGTGCCTTACGGCATCACCGCCGTCGAACGTCGCGCCGTCATGGACTCGGCCTATCGCGCCGGCGCCGACGACGTGATCACCATTCCTGAGCCGGTCGCCTCCGCCATCGGCGTCGGCCTCCCGGTCGAGGAGCCCACCGGTTCCATGATCGTCGACATCGGCGGCGGCACGACCGAAGTCGCCGTGCTTTCCCTCGGCGGCATCGTCCATGCCCGCTCGATCCGCGTCGGCGGGGACGAGTTCGACATGTCGATCATCAAGTACATCCGCAACTCGTACAACCTGATCATCGGCGAACGCACCGCGGAAGAGATCAAGATCAAGATCGGCTCCGCCTACGCCCTCGAGCAGGAACTGACCTTCGAGGTCAAGGGGCGCGACAACGTCACCGGCCTGCCCCGCCAGCTCCACCTCACCTCCCAGGAGGTCCGCGAAGCGATGGCCGACAACATCAACCAGATCATCGAGGCCGTGAAGGGCTCGCTGGAGCGCATCCCGCCTGAACTTTCCTCCGACCTCGTCGACCGCGGCATCGTCCTCGCCGGCGGCGGCTCGCT
>RGES01000185.1 GCA_009917805.1 Verrucomicrobiota bacterium | reverse complement strand
GTGCACGTCGGCGACCACGTGAACATCGGCTGGAACGCGGGCATCCACCAGTTCTGCCGCATCGGCGACCACGCGATGGTCGCGGCCTGCTCGAAGTGCGTCCAGGACGTCCCTCCTTTCGTCATCGCCGACGGCAATCCGTGCGAGACCAAGATGATCAACGCCGTCGGCCTGAAGCGCTCGGGCTTCACCGACGAGGAGATCGCCACGGCCAAGCTGATGCACCGGATCTTCTACCGCGACGGCCTCAACACCTCGCAGGCCCTCGAGAAGGCTCGGGCGCTCCCCGAGGCGTCGGGCCGCATCGTGAAGTCCTTCGTGGACTTCGCGGCGGCGACCAAGCGCGGTCTGGCCTAAGTCCGCTCGGCGCTTGCGCCGACGAATCCGCACCCTAGGTTGGCGGGCATGAAAGCCCTCCTGCCTTCCTTGCTCGCCGCCGTCGGTTCGTTCGCCTCGCTCTCCGCGGCCATCGTCGAGAAGCCCCTCGAATATAAGTCCGGCGAGGTCGTCTGCGAAGGCTGGCAGGCCTATGACGACGCCGTGAACGGCCAGCGACCGGGCGTGCTCGTCGTGCACCAGTGGACCGGCATCAGCGACCACGAGAAGGAAGCCGCGCGCAAGCTGGCCGCCCTCGGCTACAACGTCCTGATCGCCGACATCTACGGCAAGGGCATCCGCCCGCAGCCTCCGGCCGCCGGCAAGGAAGCCGGCAAATACAAGGCCGATCGTCCCCTGCTCCGCGCCCGCGTCAACGCCGCGCTCGACGTCCTCAGCCACGACAGCCGCACCGACGCCTCGAAGCTGGCCGCCACGGGCTACTGCTTCGGCGGCACGACGGTGATCGAGCTCGCCCGCTCCGGCGCCGCCATCAAGGGCGTCGTCAGCTTCCACGGCGGCCTCGACTCCCCCACGCGGGCCGATGGCAAGAACATCAAGGGCAAGGTCCTCGCGCTCCATGGCGCCGACGACCCTTACGTCCCGGCCAAGGATGTCGCCGCCTTCGAAGCCGAGATGAAGGCCGCCAGCGTGGACTACAAGCTCGTGAAGTATCCGGGCGCCGTCCACAGCTTCACGCACAAGGCCGCCGGCAACGACAACTCCAAGGGCGCCGCCTACAACGCCGACGCCGACCGCGACTCCTGGTTCCAGATGGAGCAGTTCCTGAAGCGCCTGTTCTAAGTTGAGGACTTTCTGCGCACTGCTGGGCCTCCTCGCGCTCGTCGGCTGCAAGCCGGCGGTCGAGACGCTCCGCGGAACACCCGCGGAGCTGAGCGCCTTGCGCTCCTCCGGCGAGCGACCCTTCAGCGCCGGCGACGTGGTGACCTGGGCTCAGCTGGACGACACGTTCCGCGACCGTACGGCGCCCCTCGAGGTCGGCGCAGCCGACGGCAAGGCGCTGCTGGGACGCCTCGTCCTGCTCGAGAACGGCGCCGAGGCCGCCGCCTTCCTTAAGGCCCATGGCTGCGCGCAGATCTCCGGCCCGGTCGGTGTGCGCAAGCTGCCGACCGCCTTGGAAGTGGACGTCGAACTCGTCGGCAAAGACGGGCAGAAGCTCATCCTGACCCTGAAGTCCGACGGCAGACCCGCGGGCGAAGGCTGAAAATAAAAGAGCCGCGGATCGCTCCGCGGCTCTTCTTTTTCCCGGCGAGGCGACTTAGGCCACGCGCTCGACGACGAGCGGGGGCATGTTCGGGCGCTTCGGGGCGAGGCGGTAGGCGTCGCGGAAGTAAGGCAGCGCGGCGTCGACCTTGGCCTCGTCGTTGTAATGGATCATGATCAGCGGCTCGCCCTGCTTGACCTGCGTGCCGACCTTGCGGATCTCGGTGACGCCGACCGCGGGGTCGAGCGTGCCGTCCTTGAGGGTCGCGAGCAGGCGGACGCCCTGGGCGATCTTGCCGGCGTCGATGGTGTGCACGTAGCCACGCTTCGGGGCGGGCAGCTTGCGGATGAACTTCGCCTTCGGGAACTTCGAGGGATCGTCGATCCAGTCGGTCTTGCCGCCCTGGGCGCGGACCATCGCCTTGAACTTCTCGAGGGCGGAACCGTCCTTGAGGTGCTTCTCGACGGTCTGCTTGGCGGAGAGGGTCGAACCGGCGACGCCGGCGAGACGCACGACTTCCATGCCCAGCTTGAGCACGAGGTCCTGCAGGTCTTCGGGGCCTTCGCCCTTGAGGAGACGGACCGCTTCGAGGACTTCCAGGCCCGTGCCGACGGAGTCGCCGAGGGGCTGGTTGATGTCGGTCACGAGGGCCACGCACTTGCGGTTGAGCGAGCGGGCGACGCGGGTGACGATGCGCGCGAGCTGCTTGGCCTGCTCGAGGTCGCGGATGAAGGAACCGTTGCCCCACTTCACGTCGATCACCAGGCCTTCGCAGCCTTCGGCGAGCTTCTTCGAGAGGATGCTGCCCGTGATGAGCGGGAGGGACGGGATCGTGCCCGTCTTCTGGCGCAGCGTGTAGAGGATGTCGTCGGCCGGGGCGATCTCGCGGCACTGCTCGGTGACCGCGCAACCCACGCGCTCGAGCTGCTGGCGGAACTGGTCCATCGTGGCCTTGCCCTTGAAGCCCGGGATCGAGCTGAGCTTCTCGACCGTCGAGATGCAGAACTCCTCGTCCTTGCCGTTCATGCCCGGCATGATGACGCCGGCGGCCGCGCCAAGGGCGCCGAGCACCATGGAGGTCTTGTCGCCGACGCCACCGGTCGAGACCTTGGCGATCTTGGGCTGGGTCAGGCGGTCGAGATCGATGACGTCGCCGGAAAGGCGGAGCTCCTCGGCGAGAAGCGCGGTTTCCTGGGCGGACATCTGCTTGAAGAAGATCGCCATGGCCAGCGCGGCCTGCTGGGCTTCCGGCATCTCGGCATCCATGATCGAATCCACGATCTGCCGGATTTCATCCGCGGAGAACTCGCCCCCGTCCCGCTTCTTCTCGATGAGCGACGTGAAGGACGGCTTTTCCTTCCTCCGGTGTTCGACGATTTTTTCGGTCATAAGGTGTTCGAGTTTAGAAGGTTAGAGCCGTCCTGCTGGGCAGGGGGAGGCGGACTCGCTGATATGTAAGATTTTCTTGAAAAGTCGAGCCAAAAGCGACAGGCGGCCACCCCGCCCCACCTGCGGACAGAGGAAAGGCCGATTGGCCGCCTTTTTCGGCCCTAGGAGCCTTCCGTCGCCCCGAGGCTCTCCTACCCTAGATACCCCCGGAAAAGGGCGTCCTGACCGAAAAGCGTGGTCTTACCGGCCCTCAGAGGGCAGTCCACCCCCTCGAACCAGGTCGGGCTCTCGGGGTCGCCGCCCAATCGCGGGGCGACATAGGCGAACAGGTAGTCGGCCGAGCCTTCGCGGAGCAAGGCGGACGCGAGCCGCGGGCCCGCCTCGATCAGCACGCCGGT
>RGES01000184.1 GCA_009917805.1 Verrucomicrobiota bacterium | reverse complement strand
TCGTCTCCGAAGGCGTCAACCGCCTGCGTGGCCCCGACACCGGCTTCCTTGTCATCACCCACTACCAGCGCCTCCTAGAATACATCGTCCCTGACCGCGTGCACATCATGTGGGACGGACGCATCGTCCACAGCGGCGGCAAGGAACTGGCCCTCGAACTCGAAGCCAAGGGCTACGATTGGGTGAAGACCGAACTCGCTTCGGCCTAAGACCATGGCTGAAATCGACGACAACCTGGCCCAGCGCGAAGCGATCGAAGTCGACCGCTCCAAGGGCGACTTCAAGTACGAGGAAAGCTACGCGTTCGACGCGGGCGTGGGCCTCAACCCCGGCGTGGTGGACTACATCTCCCAGGTCAAGGGCGAGGAGCCCTGGATCCGCGAGTTCCGCCAGAAGGCGCTGAAGATCTTCGACGGCCTGCCCATGCCGACGCATTGGGCGACCACCGACCTCGACAACATCAAGTTCGAGGACATCCGCTACTACCTCGCCAAGGGCCAGAAGGCCGTGCGCACGTGGGAAGAAGTCCCCGACGACGTGAAGAAGACCTTCGAACGCCTCGGCATCCCGGAGTCGGAACGCAAGTTCCTGGCCGGCGTCGAGGCCCAGTTCGACTCCGAAGCCGTCTATTCCCGCATGAAGGAAGAGCTCGAGAAGCTCGGCGTCATCTTCTGCGGCCCGAACGAAGGCCTGCGCGACCACCCGGAGATCTTCCGCAAGTGGTTCGGCAAGGTCATCCCCGCCGGCGACAACAAGTTCGCCGCGCTGAACTCCGCCGTGTTCTCCGGCGGCTCGTTCATCTACATCCCGAAGGGCGTCAAGGTCGCCCAGCCGCTGCAGGCCTACTTCCGCATCAACGCCGAGAACTTCGGCCAGTTTGAGCGCACCCTCATCATCGCGGACGAAGGTTCCGAGGTCACCTACATGGAAGGCTGCACCGCCCCCAAGTTCGAGACCGCCACCCTGCACTCCGCCGTCGTCGAGCTCGTCGCCCTCAAGGGCGCCAAGATCCAGTACGTCACCGTTCAGAACTGGTCGGCCAACGTCTTCAACCTCGTCACCAAGCGCGGCGTGGCCGAAGAAGGCGCCGAAGTCCGCTGGATCGACTGCAACATCGGCTCCCGCCTCACCATGAAGTACCCCGGCGTCGTGCTCCGCGGCAAGGGCGCGCGCGGCGAAGTCCTTTCCATCGCCTTGGCCAACGACGGCCAGCACCAGGACACCGGCGCGAAGATGATCCACGCGGCCGACGACACGACCTCGAACATCATCGCGAAGTCGATCTCCGTCGGCGAAGGCCGTTCGACCTACCGCGGCCTCGTCCACATCCCGAAGACCCTCTCGAATTGCCGCAACAACACCGAGTGCGACGCCCTGCTCATCAACGAGCACAGCCGCACCGACACCTACCCGGCGATCTCCGTGCGCGGCCGCAAGAACTCGGTCCAGCACGAAGCCAGCGTCTCCAAGGTCTCGGCCGAGCAGATCTTCTACATGATGCAGCGTGGCCTGTCCGAAGGCGAAGCGATGTCCCTCGCGGTGAACGGCTTCGTCAACGACCTGGTGAAGGAATTCCCGATGGAATACTCCGTCGAGCTGAAGCGCCTGATCGAATTGCAGATGGAAGGGTCCGTCGGATGAGCGCTGTCGCCTCCGCCCCCGCCGGCGTCCTCGACGTCGCCCTGCAGTCCGCCGAGACCGCCGCCTTCCGCGCGCAGGACTGGTTCGCCGTCCTCCGCCAGCAGGGCTGGCACGCCTTCCAGTCGCTGCCGATGCCCACGCGCGACAACGAAAAGTGGCGCTTCTCCGACGCCCGCACGCTCTCGCTCGACGGCTACGCTCCCGCGCCGGCCCCGACGCCCGCGCAGGCCGCCGACCTCATCGCGCGTTCGCGCCTGATCTCCGACGCCGCGGGTCTGATCGTCCACGTCGACGGCCATTGCGTGCTGAAGCCGACGCTCTCCGCCGAGCTCGTCGCCCAGGGCGTGGTCTTCGAATCCCTCGAGGACGCCGTCCGCAGCCGCCCCGCCCTGCTCCAGGAACCGCCAAGGCCGATCAGCGCGCCCTGGCGATCTCCGCCGTCGACATCCACGCCGGCACCGGCTCGCAGGTCCGCCGCCTCGCGGTCCAGGCCTGGGGCTCCGCGACCCAGTCCTTCCAGATCGACAACACCTGCGGCGGCCGCGACGCGGTCATCAGCTCCGTCAACGCCGCCGTCGGCTCCCGCCGCGCGCGTCTCGAGAACACCGTGCGCATCGACGGCCCCGGCGCCGACGTCAGCCTCTCCGGCATCTCGGTCGCCTCGGGCGAACAGGAGTTCGACCAGCGCACGCTGCAGGTCCATGCCGCCGGCCACGCGAAGTCCGACCTGCTCTTCAAGAACGCCCTGCTCGGCAAGGCGCGCACGATCTTCTCGGGCCTCATCAAGGTCGCCCCGGATGCCCAGCGCACCGACGCCTATCAGACGAACCGCAACCTCCTGCTCTCGCCGGACGCCGAAGCGGATTCCCTGCCCGGCCTCGAGATCGAAGCCAACGACGTGAAGTGCTCCCACGGCGCGACGACCGGCCAGATCGACCCCGCCGAGCTTTTCTACCTGCGCGCCCGCGGCATCCCGCTCGCCGTCGCCCAGGAACTGCTCGCGCAGGGCTTCCTCGAGGAAGTCCTCGCCAAGGTCGGCCACGAAGAGGCCGCCGCCGCGGTGCGCGAGATGCTCCGCCTCAAATTCCACCAAGCCTGAACATGAGCGACGACACCACCGGCCAGCGCCACACGCCCAGCCCCCACGACCGCGTCCTCACGCGCGACGTGCAGGCCACCGTCATCCCCGCCGGCGAACCCGCCGTGCTCCCCGCGGGCACCAAGGTCACCATCACCCATCGCCTCGGCGGCAACTTCACCGTCGTCTGCGATACCGGCATGTTCCGCATCAAGGGCTCCGACGCCGACGCCCTCGGCGAAGAAGTCCCGTCCGACGCCACCGAGAACGAAGGCAAGACCGACGCCTATGGCTCGGTCGGCACCGCCGAACACCCTGGCCACACCGGCAAGCCTTCCGACGAAGCCGTCTGGGAAAGCCTCAAGAAGGTCTTCGACCCTGAGATTCCCGTGAACATCGTCGACCTGGGTCTGGTCTACTCGCTCAAGGTCGAGCCGCTGGATAATTCGCCTGACCGCCACAGCGTGGTCGTCGCCATGACGCTCACCGCTCCCGGTTGCGGCATGGGTCCCGTCATCGCCGAAGACGCGCGCAACCGCGTCCTCGCCGTCCCGGGCGTCAACCAGGCCCGCGTGGACATCGTCTGGGATCCGCCTTGGACCCAGACCATGATCTCCGAGGACGGCAAGATGCAGCTCGGGCTGATCTAACTTCGAGGGCTAGGGCCAGAGCTAG
>RGES01000183.1 GCA_009917805.1 Verrucomicrobiota bacterium | reverse complement strand
GACGTTGATCACGACATCGAAGGAAGCGTCCGCGAACGGCAGCCGCTGCGCGTCCCCTTGCTCGAAGCGTAGTCCCGCGGCCCGATGACGCGCCCGACAATGCCGGATGGCCTCGGGATTCAGATCGAGACCCACATACTCGGCGGGCTGATAAGTCCGGGCGAAATAGGAAGCGCCGCCGCCATGACCGCAGCTGACCTCGAGGACCCGCAAGCCGCGCAGTTCGACCTTACCGCGGACGTGCTCATAGAGCTGGATGTTGGGGCGGTTCGGCTCATCAGCCGCCGTCAGGCTAAGCCGCGGCGCTTCGGCGTCTTCGAAAGCGTAGTTCAGGAAATCGACACCCTGCGTCCGGACCCGACGCGTGAAGAACGGATACCACCACGCCCAAAGTTTCTGGCGCAGCTTCGGTCGGACCAGGATCTCCTCGATGAGCCCCATCAGGACCAGACTCCTTGCTCGACCAAGGCCTTCGTCGCGGCCGCCGACCAGCCCCGGTTGGCCACGGGATTCGCCGGACTCGGGTGCGGCACCTTGGCGTACTTGACCAGGAGGCCGTCGAGGGCCTCGCGGGCCCGCGTCTCGGCATAACCGCCGACGCCGACGACGGTGCTGACGCCGAGGGTCTCCACCATGACGCGAAGGAGCTTGTCGCACTCCTTGTTCACGGGAGCCATGACCTCAGCCGGCAACTCCTCGGGGATGACGTTCCGCCCCTGCTTGGTGTTCTCCAGGAACAGCAACGGACAATAGTTATGCACTAGGTGATCGGCGAAGAAGGCCTCGGCCTTGCCGAAGCGCTCCTGGAAGAGCCCCCACAGACGACGGCCGCTGACCTCCGAGCGATGACAGGCGAACCCGGTGACCTTCTTGCCCGGATGCTCCTTGTCGGGACGACCCACCGGCAACTCCAATCCCATCCAGTCCCGTACGGCGGCGATCTCCCCGAACGGTACTCCCGTCTGCGCCATGCCGAACGGACCCGGATTCATCCCCAGGAAGAGCACCTTCTTCGGCCCCGAGGCGGCATATCGACGCAGATAGGCCTCGTGGGACGCCCACGCGTAGTCCAGCGGCTGGTAGACGAAGTCGGCCGGCGCGGGAAACGTTCGGCCAGCCAGGGCTTTCCGTAACGCGATCGTCGCTCGGATGACGGGTTCGGCGGACATGCCTGAAGACAAGCCACCGCCGCCGCCGGGTCGAGCCGTAAGCCGCCGGCCGAGCCGAGATTTCCCCTTGCGCTTCCCTCCGCAGGATAAAAAGTCCGAGTTCCTACCGACGTGAGCAAACCGCAGCCTTGGACTACCAAAGACGCCGAAGAGTACTACGGCTTCAAACGATGGGGAGGTAACAACTTCTCCGTGGACCCCCAGGGTCACCTCTGCGTGCACCCGAAAGGCGACCACCGGAAGATCCGTATCACGGACATCGTCAAGGAAGTCGAAGCCTCCGGCCTGAAGCCGCCGCTCACGATCCGCGTCCAGGACCTGCTCCGTAACCGCGTCACCCAGATCAACGAGGCTTTCCGCAACGCCATCAAGGAAGAGGATTATGACGGTCGTTACCGCGGCGTCTTCCCGATCAAGGTCAACCAGCTCCGCGAAGTGGTCGAGGAGATCCTCGACGCCGGCGAAGAATATGACTTCGGCCTCGAAGCCGGCTCCAAGCCCGAGCTCATCATCGCGCTCGCCCTCCTCGAGAACCGCAAGGCCCTCCTGATCTGCAACGGCTACAAGGACGAGGAATACATCGAGCTCGCCCTCATGGGCCGCCGCCTCGGCAAGCAGACCATCATCGTCGTCGAACAGCTCTCCGAGATCGACGCCATCATCCGCATCGCCCGCCGCATGGGCGTGCAGCCGCACATCGGCCTGCGCGTCAAGCTCACCACCGCCGGCGAAGGCAAGTGGGCTGACAGCACCGGCGAGAACGCGAAGTTCGGCCTGACGGCCTCCGAGATCGTCGAGGTCGCCCACCGCCTCTCCAAGGCGAAGATGAAGGACGCCCTTCGCCTGGTCCACTTCCACATCGGCTCCCAGGTCCCGAACATCGGCACGATCAAGAAGGCCGTGGTCGAGGCCACCCGCTTCTACTGCGAACTGAAGCGCATGGGCTTCCCGATGGGTCTCCTCGACGTCGGCGGCGGCCTGGGCATCGACTACGACGGCAGCCGCTCGGCCTACGAATCCTCCATGAACTACAGCATGGAGGTCTACGCCCGCGACGTGGTCGCGAACATCAAGCAGATCTGCGAGGAGAGCAAGGTGGAGCTCCCCGACATCGTCTCCGAATCCGGCCGCGCCCTCGTCGCGCCGCACTCGATCCTGATCTTCGAGGCGGTCGACCGCATCACCCGCGACGACGGCAAGGTCGACACCTCCAAGGGCAAGACCCACCAGCTCGTCCGCGAGCTGGAATCCATCCGCAGGAACAAGCGCAAGTTCGACCCGCTCGAGCGCTACCACGACGCCAAGGAGAAGCGCGAGGAAGCCCACGCGCGCTTCAGCCTCGGCAACCTGCGCCTCGAGGAACGCGCCGCCGCGGACCGTCTGTTCTGGGACATCTGCCGCCAGATCCGCGAAGACCTGAAGGACTCCGCCGACGTCCCGGACGAACTCGCCCGCCTCGACTCGATGCTGGCCGAACAGTACGTCTGCAACTTCTCGGTCTTCCAGTCCCTGCTCGACCACTGGGCCCTCGACCAGCTCTTCCCGATCGCCCCGATCCATCGCCTCAACGAACGCCCGACCGTCCAGGCCACGCTCGTCGACATCACCTGCGACTCCGACGGCAAGGTCGACGACTTCATCGACCTCGAGGACGTCCGCAAGACCCTCGCCCTGCACCCGATGAAGGAAGGCCAGCCCTACTACGTCGGCGCCTTCATGGTCGGCGCCTACCAGGACATCATGGGCGACCTTCATAACCTCTTCGGACGCGTCAACGAAGCCCACGTCTTCCTCGAGGACGACGAAGCCGACGGCTTCTACATCGAGGAAAGCATCCCGGGCTACTCCGTCGAACGCATCCTCGGCATGATCCAGTATAACGCCGAAGACCTCTGCCGCATGCTCAAGCGCCAGGTCGACCGCGCGACCAAGGCCGACTCGGTCCGTCCCCGCGAAGGCGTCGCCATGGTCGACCTCTACGAACGCCTCATCCGCGGCCGCACCTACCTGATCCCGCACCGCGAAGAGCTGAAGCGGTTGAAGCTGATTCTGGCCTGAAGGTCCAGGCCAGGGGGAACGCTGGCACGTTGGCAAGTGGGCATGGGGAGAATGTGACCCAATAAAAGAGCCGGACTTAGTCCGGCTCGTGTTTGGCTGGCCCTAGCCCTGCGCGGTTTTTTTCGCGCTTACTTCTTCTTGGAGGCTTTCTTGGCCTTCGCCTCTTCGCGGTGCGGGATCAGGTAGGT
>RGES01000182.1 GCA_009917805.1 Verrucomicrobiota bacterium | reverse complement strand
TCAAGACCGGCCAGGTGCTGACCCTGCAGGTCTCCTGGGCCGAGATGATCAAGCGCGAGGAAGTCTCGGTCGTCTTCCAAGGCACCAAGGCCGGCGGCAAGGTCGAGCGCCTCTTCGGCATCGACGGCCTCGACAACACCGCGATCGATACCTGCGAGCTCTACGTCCAGGAAAACGGCAACAGCGTGAACCGCTCCATCGTCACGCCCGCGTGCGAAGACATGGGCCGCATCGCCTCCGCCGCGAACTTCATCGAGTCCATCGAAGGCCGCGCGAAGCCCCTGAACACGCCTGAGCAGGCCTATCGCCTGATGCAGGTCATCGACGCCATCTACGCTTCGGCGAAGTCCGGCAAGCCCGTCTCCCTCTGAACCACACACCTATGGCATCCCTTAATCGCAAACTCCGCATGGGCATGGTCGGCGGCGGCCGCGGCGCCTTCATCGGCGGCGTCCACCGCATGGCCGCGGCCCTCGACGGCAAGATCGAGCTCGTCGCCGGCGCGTTCTCCTCGGATCCCGAGAAGTCCCGCCTCTCCGGCCAGGACCTCTGCCTCGACCCTTCCCGCGTGTACGCCTCGTACGCCGAGATGGCCAAGGCCGAAGCCAAGCGTCCGCTCGGCGACCGCATCGACTTCGTGTCGATCGTCGCGCGCAACGACCTGCACTATCCCGTGGCGAAGGCCTTCCTCGAGGCCGGCATCCATGTGATCTGCGAGAAGCCCCTCGCGTTCTCCCTCGCCGAAGGCAAGAAGCTCCGCGCCATCGTCAAGAAGAGCGGCCTGGTCTTCGCCTTGCTGCACAACTATACCGGCTACCCGATGGTCAAGGAAGCCCGCGACTTCGTGGCCGCCGGCAAGCTCGGCAAGATCAACAAGGTCCTCGTCGAATACCCGCAGGGTTACGCCATCGGCGCGCTGCAGTCCGGCAAGATCCAGAAGATCGCCAACTGGCGCATGGACCCGAACTGCTCGGGCGTCTCGAACTGCGTCGGCGATATCGGCACGCACGCCGAGAACCTCGTCCAGTACGTCACCGGCCTGGAGATCGCGGAGATCGCCGCCGACCTCAGCACGTACATCCCGGGCCGCCTGCTGGATGACGACGCCAACATGCTCGTCCGCTATAAGGGCGGCGCGAAGGGCGTCCTGCACGCCTCGCAGATCTCCACCGGCGACGAGAACAACCTCAACATCCGCGTCTACGGCACCCTGGCTTCCCTCGAGTGGCATCAGGAGCACCCGAATGAGCTGATCGTGAAGTACCTCGACCAGCCCCGCCAGGTGCACCGCCGCGGCAACTCCTACAACGGCGCCGCCTGCAAGAAGTACACCCGTACGCCGTTCGGCCATCCGGAGGCGTTCATCGAGGCGTTCGCGAACATCTACCGCGCCGCCGCGGAAGCCATCACCGACCGACTCGAAGGCCGCAAGGCCCCGAAGGGCGGCTACGACTTCCCGTCGATCGACGACGGCGTCACCGGCATGGCCTTCATCGAGGCCGCGGTGAAGTCTTCCAAGGGCAACGCCCGCTGGACGAAGCTCGCCGACTAAGACGTCCGCCAGCCGCTCACGAAGGCCCCGGGTTCCGGGGCCTTCTTATTGGTTCAGCCGCCAGATGCTCGCGTTGAGCACGGTGGCGAAGCCGACCCAGAGCAAGTGCGGGAGCTGGAGCAGGGCGGCGAGGCGATGCTGGGGCCACAGCTGACGGATCCAGAGGACCAGCAGGATCAGGTAGGCGAGGATGTCGATGAGCGCGAGGTCCGGGCGATGCAGTCCGAAGAACAGCAACGACCAGAGCGCGTTCACGAGGAGGATGATGAAGAACGTCCGGCGGATCGGACGATGCTCCCAAGCGCCCGATGCGGCGGTGGCCATCAGCACGAGGCCGGCATACCAGCCCTTGATCTCGGGCATCGTGGCGGCCGAGCCTAGTCCGCCGACGGCCAGGCACAGGGCGACCAAGCCGATGAGCCGCCAAGGGAACCCCGGGTTGCACCTTGCGTGGCGTTCGCGGGCCAGGTCCTCGAGGCTGGGTTCCATGGAGGCATTTTCGCCTTCCGGCCCCGGATGGCAAGGCGATGGGCGGAGTCCGCTTGCCATCCGCCGTCTTGCCCCTCTTTTTAGGGCCTTATCACCATGTCCGAGTCCTACATCCAGCAGCTTTTCGCCGAACGCATCGGCGGAGCGAACTATGGCAAGTCCACCGCCATCTATAAGTTCGAGAAGATCAAGCGCGCCAAGGCCGCCGCCAAGAAGGCCAAGCCGGACGTCGCCCTGATCGACCTCGGCGTCGGCGAGCCCGACGAGATGGCTTTCCCCATGGTGGTGAAGGCGCTCCAGACCGAAGCCGCCAAGCCTGAGAACCGCGGCTACGCCGACAACGGCGGCGCGGACTTCAAGCAGGCCGCCGCCCGCTACATGAAGAACCTCTTCGGCGTGACCGTCGACGCGGACACCGAAGTGCTTCACTCCATCGGCTCCAAGGCCGCGCTCTCGATCCTCCCGGGCTGCCTGATCAATCCCGGCGACTACGTGCTCATGACCGTCCCGGGCTACCCGGTATTCGGCACGCACGCCAAGTACTACGGCGGCCTCGTCCATAACCTGAAGCTTACCGCCGAGAACCACTTCCTCCCGGACCTGAAGTCCATCCCGGCCGACATCCTGGCCAAGGCCAAGGTGCTCGTCCTCAACTACCCGAACAATCCGACCGGCGCCGTCGCCACCCGCAAGTTCTTCGAGGAAGTCGTCGCCTTCGCCAAGCAGCACAACCTCGTCGTCATCCAGGACGCCGCCTACGGTTCGCTCCACTTCGGCGCCGAGCAGGTCTCTATCCTGCAGGTCCCGGGCGCGAAGGACGTCGCCCTCGAACTGCATTCGCTTTCCAAGAGCCATAACATGACCGGCTGGCGCATCGGCTTCGTCGCCGGCAACGCGCTGCTCGTCCGCGCCTACGGCGACGTGAAGGACAACTCCGACTCGGGCCAGTTCCTCGGCATCCAGAAGGCCGGCGCCGCCGGTCTCGACGAGGTCTCCATCCCGAAGGCCATCGCCGCCAAGTATTCCCGCCGCATGGACAAGCTCGTCGGCGTGCTCGCCAAGCTCGGCTTCCAGGTCCGCAAGCCCGGCGCCGGCTTCTTCCTCTACATGCCCGCCCCGAAGTCCGCGACCGGCCCGTCCGGCACCGTTAACTTCGAATCCGGCGAAGCCTTCTCGCAGTGGATGATCACCGAGCACCTCATCTCCACCGTGCCGTGGGATGATTGCGGCTCGTTCGTCCGTTTCTCCGTGACCTTCGTTTCCGACAAGGGCGAAGCCGGCGAAGGCGAAGTCATCGCCGAGGTCGAACGTCGCCTCTCGGCTTGGAAATTCAGCTTCTGAAGGCCTTTTTAAGCCCTCCTTCCTTGTCGGATTGACAGG
>RGES01000181.1 GCA_009917805.1 Verrucomicrobiota bacterium | reverse complement strand
GGCTTCGCGTTTCGTGAAGTCCCAGAAGGCGACGAGTCCGGGAGTATTCGTCACCGTCGCGACGTGTTCCTGCGCGGTGTCGGCAGCGAGCGAAGGGAAAGGAGCGAGCAGGAGGGCGGAGAGGAGGGCGAGTCGGAGATTCATGACCGGGATACAGCCGGAAATTACCAGTTATCCGTCCGGAAAGGCGAGGCGGGAAGGTCGGCGCCGTTGTAAAGATTGCAGTCCGGCCATGCCTGCCAGGCGTAGCGTACGGCGACGGGTGCGGTGATGTCGGGGCTGCTGAGGCTTACTTTGTCCCCCGTGATCTTCGCGGTGGCGGGTTTCCACTGCCGGTCGGCTCCGGCGATCTGGAAGCCCCTGGCCGGCCCGCCGTCCTTGGTCTTCAGTCCGCCGTCGGCGTATCTGAAGGAAACCGTGATGGTGGCGCCGTCGATGGCATGGTCAGACGGAAGCGGCCCGCTGACCGAGGCGACCTTCTTTCCGTAGACCGTTCCCAGCGCCCAGAGGGACAGCCGACGGCCGACTTCCTGCTTGTTGGTCGGGTGGATATTCTTCTCGTCGCCGATGTCGATGGTGATGGCCATGCCGGTCTTCGGTAGCACGAGGGTCTGCAGCATCGCTTCGCGGATGCGCGGCCAGCCTTCGCCCGGTGAGCCGAAGTTAGGCAACTGCACCCAGGCGAAGGGGAGTTCGTCCTGCCAGAGCGTCCGCCAGCTCGTCACCAACTGGGAAAGCTGCCGGTGGTAGAGTCCCGGGTTGCCGGCATTGCTTTCACCTTGATACCAGACGATACCCCGGAGGGTGAACGGGGCGAGATTGTAGACCTTCCCGTTGTAGAGTCCGGCGGGCGGCCCTTTGCGCTTCAGGGTGGCGATCGTCTGTTCGGGCGTCCAGGGCTTGTCCTTGAGGGTGGCCTTGCCTTGGTCGAAGGCGAGCTGCCAAGCGGCCAGTTTCTTGGGATAATCGGCCCGGAGCTTTTCCTCGCTGAAACGTTTGCTGCCGGCCAATTGAGCATCGTATTCCGCCTTGGTCGCCGGGTCCGACGACTGGGCTTCGGCGGAGACCCAGGATTCGATATGCGTGGCGCCGACGGAAGAGTTGATCAGGCCAACGGGGACGCCGAGTTCACGATGAAGTGCGCGACCGAAGAAAAAGAGCGTCGCGGAGAAACGTCGGACGGCGGCGGGCGTGCAGGATTGCCAGATCCCTTTGCCTTCGACCTGCGGCTTGTCGGCGGGTGCGGAAGCTTCGGCGTAGTAGCGGATCAGCGGCAGGTTCGCGGCGGCCTGTTCCGCGGCGGCGTTGTCGACGCCGCCGACCGCCATCTCCATGTTGGATTGGCCGGAGCCGAACCAGACCTCGCCGACGAGCACGTCCTTCACCTCGAGCATGCGACCTTCTTTGCCGGTGACGACGAGCGTGCGGGATTCGGTGCTGGCCGACAGGGCGTCGAACTTGACCTGCCAGCGACCGTCGGCACCCGCCGTGCCGGATTGGGCCTGGCCGGCGAAAGTGACCGTGATGGATTCTCCGGCATCGGCCCAACCCCAGACCGCGACCGGCTTTTCGCGTTGGAGCACCATGTGGTCCGAGAAGACCGTCGCGACCTTGAGGTCGGCGGCATGCAAGGCGGCGAAGGGCGCGAGCAGCAGGGTGAGAAGTGCAAAGGGCAGGCGCATGAGAGGGTCAGCGTGACAGCGGGGCAGGTAAGGCGGCGATGCGGGGGGGTCATTTCGAAATAGGCTTACCCTTTGGGAGCGTAGGCATATTCAGCTTATCGATGATCTGCTTCAGTGTCACCGTACCAGAGACATCCTTGCCTGCGACCACATCTTCTTCGCGGAACTTCGCGAGCAGGATCTCGCCCACGCTATTCCGACCTCGGTCGTCGAGTAAAAGGCCCTCGTTCCAGGTGGCGCCGTCGTCGGTGGAAAGCTGGGCGGTGAGATGGCTGCGACCGGTGAACTTGTGATGATTCACCAAAAGCAGATTGCCCGAGCACAGGCGGCGGATGAAGAAGCGCGAATGCGGAGTGGCGATACTGGTGGGTCTGCCGGGTGTCCAGGTGATACCTTTGTCGGAGGAATGGCTTTCCCACAGCACTTTCTCGGTGCGGATGAGCATCCAGAGACGGCCATCCTTCAGTTCCACGATCATGTTCTCGAGTCCCGCCTTCGCCGTCTTGATGGCACCATGCAGCTTCCAGGTCTTGCCTTCGTCGGTGGAGGTCGCCGCGCCAAAGACCTGTTTCGCATCGAATCCCGCCCATCCTGCCACGGGTTGCGTCGCGTGCACCACCGGCAAGACCCACTCGCCGGTCGAGAGCACGACCGGCTTGTTCATCCGGAAACTGAACGGACCGTCAAAGCCGACGCGGAACTCGGAGCCCCAGGCCGGCGGCGAAGCATCGGGGTCGTCGCAGATCCGCGCGTAGACCCCATGCTCGGTGCTGTCCTTGATGCTGCGGTTGAATAGATACCACAGACGCCCTTTCGGGTCGATCCATAGGCACGGGTCGTAGCAGCGCGACCCGTCGTTCGTCGGCAATGCCATCGCTTCGGGCGGCGTGAAGGTCTTCCCGGCATCATCGCTATACGAAAGCACCACCGTGTTATCCGGCGAGGGCTCCTTCGGGCCACCGGTGAACCAGGAGACGTACACGCGACCCTTCGCGGTACGTTCGAGTCCGGGGATACCTTGCCAGGTGCGCGTGGGTTTCATGGCTTAGCGAAAGAGGATACCCTTTCCCGTGCCGCCTTTGGGCGTGGTCTTGGGGTAAAGGGGGTTAGGTTTCAGTTCGATGACTTTGACGACCTGCTCGAAGGGCAGGTCGGTGGAGGAATCCTGGATGCGGACGCCGGAGACGTTCACGTTGCGTACGGTGCAATCGAGGTCAGGGGAGAAGATCTCGACCCATTTCGCCGGATCTTCGGACCTTCCGGCTTTGTATGTCTGGGAGAGCGGGCCAAGTTCGACGAGATGGTATCCGGCAGGAGCGGGGAAGAGCAGCCTGACGTCACGTACGGTCAGTCCGTCGGTATGGGCGTGGACTTGGATGACGCCAGGATTTCGTAAGGTGAGCTTTTCGAAGGTGATGTTCTTCAAGGTTCCGACGCCGACGCTGAAGTCGTTAGCGCGTCCTAATTCGAGGTTAGGCTGGTCGTAGAGCTTGAATTCGCGGATGTCGGTGATGCGGCGCAGCGTGATGTCGGAGATGGGGCAGTCGAGCGTCGATCCGTCCGGGAAGCGTTTGACCCCGGGTAGGATCCGGATGGCTCGGGTCGAAGGCACTCCCTCGGGGGCTCCGTCGATGTCTTCGATCACGATGCGCGCGATGGGGCCGTAGCTGGGCGCGTAGTTCCTCCACTCCCAGGCGTTGAGGGCGACGTTATCATCGTGCGGATCACCGCGAACCCCTCGGATGAGGCCATCGCTGGCTGGTCCGTT
>RGES01000019.1 GCA_009917805.1 Verrucomicrobiota bacterium | reverse complement strand
TTGAATTCGCCGGCATGCGGCAGCAGCACGCGGACTTTGGCGCCGCTCGAGGCGGTCACGACCGTCGGACGGAGCGCATCGGCATCGATCACCAGCGTGGGCGCGCCGCGCACGACGATCGCACCGATGAGTTTCGCCGCCTTCTCGCCCATGCCGGAGCCGATGAGGAGCGCATCCTTGTCGGCGAGGAGGGCGCGGACTTCCTTGAGGTTGGCCGGGCTGACGACGCCGTCGCGGCCGGTCGACAGCCCGCGCCACATGGCCTCGGGATAGGCGACCGCGGCTTTCGCGCGCACCGATTCCGGCAGGCACGTCGTCACGAGGGCCGCGCCGGAGCGGAGCGCCGCGGCGGTGTTCATCAGCACCGCGCCCGGCATGCGATCCGAACCGCCGACGATGAGCAGGCGGCCGTGGTGGCGCTTGTCGCTACGCGCGCGGCGCGGGCGGCGGAGCGTCACGAGGGCCTCGGCGGTGACGCAGGCTTCCTCGGTCTCGCCGAGCGGCAGGCCGATGTCGAGGACGCGCAGACGGCCGACGAAGCGCGCGGCTTTCGGCGACAGCAGCGGGCGCTTGAGGCAACCGATCGAGACCGTCAGGTCGGCGCGGAAAGCCGGACCGGTGGCATCGTCACCGAGGCCGCTGGGCAGGTCGACCGCGACGCGGAGACCGCGAAGGGCGTCGGTCGCGCGCAGGAAGGCGCGCAGTTCGGCGGAAAGCGGCGCGCGGAAACCTTGGCCGAGGATGCCGTCGAAGATCAGGTCGAACTCATGCGCGGCGAGCTGGCGGAGGTTCGCGGCGGCGACGAGGCCGAGGCGGACGCCTTTCTTGCGGACCGACCAGGCGCGCTGGGCTTGGGCGCGGGCCGGGCCGCCTTCGGCGAAGACGGCGATGATCTCCGTGCCGGCCTTGGCGCACTGGAGCGCGGCCAGGAAAGCGTCGGCGCCGTTGTTGCCCTTGCCCGCCAGCACGAGGATGCGCTCCGGCTTACGACCGAGCAGGGCCAGCGCCTCTTCGGCGACGCCGCGCGCGGCGCGGTTCATCAGCTCCCAGGAAAGCTTGGCGTCACCGCCGAGGAAGGCGGCTTCCGCCGCGGCCGCTTCGGCGCAGGAGAGGACCGGCAGGCGGGAAGCGGTGCCCATGTTCAGCGGACTAGGACTGCGAAGGCCTGAGCCAGCGTGTCGGTGTGGGTGAGCGAAAGGAGGAGGCGGGAAGCGCCGCGGGCGGCGAGGAGCGCGCGGGCTTTGTCGTCGAGCTCCACGACCGGTTCGCCGGCGGGGCCGTTGAGCACGCCGACGCTCGTCAGCGAGAGTTCCGCGCCGAGTCCGGTCCCGAAGGCCTTGCTGGCGGCTTCCTTGGCGGCGAAGCGGGCGGCGAGCGAAGGATACGGGTCGGCCTTCGCGAGGCAGAGCTTCTGTTCGGCGGGCGTGAAGACCTTGTCGAGGAACGCGGCGCCGTGCTTCGCGTGCGCGGAGCGGATGCGGTCGACCTCCGTGAGGTCCACGCCGACGCCGAGCACGTTGCCGCCTTCGAGGTTCATGCCTGCTTGGTGAGGTGACCCTTCATCTCCGCGACCGCGCCGCGGATGCCCGTGAAGAGCGCGCGGGCGACGATGGAATGGCCGATGTTGAGCTCGTGCAGGTGCGGGAGGGTCAGGATCGCGCGGATGTTGTCGTAGTTGATGCCGTGGCCGGCGTTGACGACGAGTCCGAGGCGGTGGGCGAGCGCGCAGCCGGCGCGGAGGCGTTCCAGCTCGGCTTCGGCGGCCGGCGATTTCCAGGCGTTGGCGAAGGCGCCCGTATGGAGCTCGATGACCGGGGCGCCGACGGTGACCGCGGCTTCGATCTGCGGGGCGTCGGGGCCGATGAAGAGCGAGACCTCGATGCCGGCGGCCTTGAGCGCTTGCGTCGTCTCCCGCACGCGGGCGAGCTGGCCGGCGACGTCGAGGCCGCCTTCGGTCGTCACCTCTTCGCGGGATTCGGGCACGAGGCAGACCGCGGCCGGGCGGAGCTGGAGGGCGAACGCGGTCATCGCCGGCGTGCAGGCCATCTCGAGGTTGAGGCGGACGCCGGGGATCGCGGCGATCGCATGCACGTCGGCGTCCTGGATGTGGCGGCGGTCTTCGCGCAGGTGGAGCGTGATGCCGTCGGCTCCGCCGGCGAGGGCTTCGCGCGTGAAGGCGACGACGTCCGGTTCGGCGTGGGGCGACTGGTGCGCGCCACGGTAACGCGCCTGGCGGAGCGTCGCGGCGTGGTCGATGTTGACGCCAAGGAGGAGGGGACGGGAGGACATCGGGCTTCGGACTTCAGCAATACCCTTCCGCAGGCCCGGGTCAAAGGGAACCGCAGTTCCTCGCGACCTAAACCGCGGGCTTCCTGATCAGGCCGCGTTCGAGCGTAAGCCGCAGCGACGGGGCCGTCGGCGACTTCTTCAGCTTCGCCAGAGATTCCGGGTCGCCGGCGTGCACGAGCTGACCGCCGGCGTTGCCGCCTTCGGGTCCGATCTCGAGCACCCAGTCCGCTTCCGCGATGACGTCGGGATGGTGTTCGATCACCACCACCGTGTGGCCTTGGTCGACGAGCGCGTGGAGCAGTTCGATCAGGCGACGGCAGTCCGACTGGTGCAGGCCGATGGTCGGTTCTTCCAAGATGTAGAGGTTTGGACGGATCTCGCCGCGTGACCGTTCGCGGAAGGTGGGGAGGCCTTGGGCGAGTTCGCTGACGAGCTTGAGTCGCTGCGCTTCGCCGCCGGAGAGGGTCGGGCTGCTCTGGCCAAGCGTGAGGTAGCCCAGGCCTGTCTTCACCATCAGTCCGCAGAGGTCGCCCAGTTTCGCATCGAACGAAAGGAACGCCGCCGCTTCCTCGAACGTCATCGCCAGCAGTTCGGCGGCGGACTTGCCGTTCCAGCGGATCGCCTTGGCGGCGGCGCCGTAGCGCGTGCCGGCGCATTCTTCGCAGGGGACGTAGGTGTCGGGCAGGAAGCTCATCTCGAGCTTGATGCGGCCGGCGCCGGAGCAGGCTTCGCAGCGTCCGCCGGAAGTGTTGAAGGAGAAGAAGCCGGCCGCGTGCCCGCGGATGGCGGCTTCAGGCAGCGAGGCGAGGCGCTCGCGGATCAGGTCCCAGGCGCCGATGTACGTCGCCGGCGTGGAGCGCGGCGTCTTGCCGATCGGTTCCTGGTCGACGACCACCAGTTGACGGAAGCCCTTGAGGCCCGAGAGCGAGGCGAAGGCCGGCTTGCCCTCGTGCGAGACGGCGGCGAGCGCTTCCTTGCCCGTGAGGCCGTCCTTCTTCTTCGCGAGCGCCGCGCGGATGGCGGGCGCGAGCAGGTCGGTCACCAGCGTGGATTTGCCGGCGCCGGAGACGCCGCAGACGACGGTCAGGCGGCCGACGGGGATCTGGACGTCGAAGCCCTTGAGGTTGCGGAGCGAGGCGTGCTTGAGGCGGACCCATTCCGCGGGCGCGCCTTTGCCGGCGACCGGACGGCGGGCGCCGCGGAGCGGGTGAGGGATGGCTTCCTTGAGGAAGCGGCCCGTGACGGAGTCGGCGCGCTTCTCCAGCGCGGCGGCCGTGCCTTGCGCGACGATCGTGCCGCCGTGGACGCCGGCGCCCGGGCCCATGTCGACGACCAGGTCGGCCGCGCGCATGGTGTCTTCGTCGTGTTCGACCACGAGGACCGTGTTCCCGCGATCGCGGAGGCCCTTGAGCGAGCCGATCAGACGATCGTTGTCGCGCGGGTGCAGGCCGATGCTCGGTTCGTCGAGGACGTAGAGCGCGCCGGAAAGCGTCGAGCCGAGCTGCGCCGCGAGACGGATGCGTTGGGCTTCGCCACCGGAGAGCGTGTCGGCGCCACGGTCGAGCGCGAGGTAGCCGAGGCCGACGGAGTCCAGGAAGCGCAGACGCGCGGCGATCTCGGGCAGGAGCGCGCCGACGATGGCCTTCTCGCGGGCCTCGAGCTTGAGTCCGCTGAGGAAGGCGAGCGATTCGTCGGGCTGCAGGCGGAGGAGTCCCGGCAGCGAGAGCGAGCGGCCTTTAGGGCCGGCCAGCTTCACCGAACGTCCGATCGGGCCGAGGCGTTCGCCTTGGCAGGTCGGACAGACTTCTTCGCCGACGCGGTCGGCGATGGCGTTCTCGTTGATGGACTCTTCCTCGTCGGAAGAGAAGGTCGACACCTCGAGGCCGTGGCCGCGGCAATCCGGGCACCAGCCGCGCGGGGAGTTCCAGGAGAGATGCTTCGGGTCGACCTCGGGGAACGATTCGCCCGTGGCGGGATCGCTGCGCGAGGTCGAGAGATAGGCGACCTGATGGCCGTCGGGGGCGAGCAGCACGCAGGCGTTCTTGCCGGAAGCGAGCGCCTGACGGACGAGCGTGCGGAGGGCTTTCTCGCCGGACTCCTCCGTCTCGTCGGGCAAGCGGATCAGGCCGTCGGCGCGGATCTCGCCGAAGACCGCGTCGACGTCGTGTTCGGAATAGCGGTCGAGCCCTTCGAAGCCTTCGACCTTGAACATCCGGCCGTCGCAGCGGAGCAGGCGGAGGCCTTTGGTCTCGGCCCATTCGGCGAGCGGACGGTGGTGGCCCTTGCGGGAGCGCACGAGAGGGGCGGCGACGAGCAAGGAGCCCTTCTTCAGGGACTTCGCCTTCTTCGCGACCAGGCGGACGACCGCGTCTTCCGTCATCTCCTCGAGCGGCTCGCCGGTGGTCGGGCTGTGCAGCACGCCGGCGCGGGCGTAGAGCACGCGGAGGTATTGCGCGACCTCGGTGACCGTCGCGACCGTGGACTTCGCCGAGCCGCGGGTCACGCGTTGTTCGATGGCGACCGTCGGGGGCAGGCCCGTGAGCGAGTCGATGTCCGGCTTCGGGAGCTGTTCGACGAACTGGCGCGCGTAGGCCGAGACGCATTCCAGGAAGCGGCGTTGGCCTTCCGCGAAGAGAATATCGAAGGCGAGGGACGATTTGCCCGAACCCGAGACGCCGGTCATCACCGTGAGCGAGCCGTGCGGGATCTCCAGGGAGACATCCTTCAGGTTATGTTCGCGCGCGCCGCGCAGGGAGATCGCGGTGGGGCGCGGCTTGCTCGCCGTGGTCGACGCGGAGGCGAAGGCTTCGTCGCCTTGCGCGAGGAAGCGACCCGTGACCGTGCCGGCCTGGGCCACATCGTGGGGCATGCCTTCGGCGACGAGCTTGCCGCCGGCGGGGCCCGCTTCGGGACCCATCTCCAGGAGCCAGTCGCAGGATTTCAGCACGTCCAGATGATGCTCCACCACGATGAGCGAATGGCCGGCTTCCGTGAGGCGATGCAACAGGCCGATCAGGCGGGAGACGTCCTCGCGGTGCAGGCCCGTCGTCGGTTCGTCGAGCAACAGCAGGGCGCCCGGCTTGCGCGCGTCGATCTTCGAAAGGTAACGGACGAGCTTGAGGCGCTGGGCTTCGCCGCCGGAGAGCGTCGTGAGCGGCTGGCCCATCGAGAGGTAGCCGAGGCCGACTTCTTCGAGGCAGGCGAGCTGGGCGGAGGCGGGCGTACGGGCGCCGAGGAACTGCCGCGCCTCGGTCACCGACATCGCGAGCAGGTCGCCGACGGACTTCCCTTCGTACTGGAAGCTCAGCACCTCGTCGCGGAAACGTTTGCCGTTGCAGGACGGGCAGGGAAGGGCGACGTCGGAGACGAACTGCATCTCCACCGTCTCCCAGCCGGCGCCGCCGCATCGTTCGCAGCGGCCCTCGCCGGCGTTGAAGGAGAAATGGGAAGGCGTGAGGCCGGCGGCCTTCGCTTCCGCCGAATTGCCGAGCAGCGTGCGGATCGCGTCCCAGGCGCCGACGTAGAGCGCCGGATTCGAGCGCGGGGTGCGGGTCGCCGGGGATTGGTCGACGAGGGCGATCTCGGCCGGTTCCTTGTCGAACTTCACCCATTTCAGTTCCGTCGCTTCGTCGCCCGATTCCGGGTCGCGGCGGCCGATGACCTGATGGAGCAGCGTGGACTTGCCGGAGCCTGAGACGCCGCACAGGCCGACGAGGCGGCCCAGCGGAATCGAGCAGGCGAAGTCGCGGAGGTTGTTGACCGTGGCGCCGCTGACGCGGAGGCGCGGGGTCGTGTCGCCGACGGGGCGAGGCACGCGCGACTCCGAGGTGCGTCGTCCCGAGAGCCAGTTGCCCGTGGCGGAATCCTTGACCTTCAGGATGCCCTTCGGGACGCCTTGGTAGAGGAGATGGCCGCCTTCGGCGCCGGGGCGCGGGCCGATCTCGATGAGCCAGTCGGCCGCGCGCATGACGGATTCGTCGTGCTCGACGACCACGACCGTGTTGCCCTGGTCGACGAGGCTGCGGAGGATGCCGACCATGCGCGAGAGGTCGCGGGCGTGCATGCCGACGCTCGGTTCGTCCAGGACGAAGACCGTGTCCGCGAGGCAGGCGCCGAGGCACGAGGTCAGGTTGACGCGTTGCACCTCGCCGCCGGACAGCGTGCGTGAAAGGCGATCCAGCGCGAGGTAGCCGAGGCCGACCGCTTCCAGGTAACCGAGGCGGGCGAGGATGGCTTCGAGGGCGTGGTCGGCCGGGTGACGCGAGTCCTTCGGCGCGAGCGGCGCGAGCATCGCGCGCAGGTCGGAGACCGGGCAGGCGTAGAGTTCCGGCAGCGACTTGCCTTGCCAGCGCCAGAAGAGGGATTCCTCGCGGAAGCGGCGGCCCTGGCACTTCGTGCACGACTCGTAGGCGCGCCAGCGCGAAAGGAAGACGCGCACGTGCATCTTGTAGGTCGTGCCTTCGAGCCAGCGGAAGAATCCGCGGATGCCATACCACTTCGAATCGTATTCGCCCGGCACGTAGCCCGGCTCGCCGTGCTCGACGAACTTGCGATGCGCGGCGGAAAGTTTCTTCCAGGGCACGTCGAGCGGGATGCCGGCCTTGCGGCAGGCGCGGACGAGGTCCTTCTGCGATTCGCCGTAGACCGTGCCTTGGAACGGGGCGATCGCGCCTTCGGCGAGCGTCAGCGCCGGGTTCGGGATGATCTTGTTCCAGTCGAGGCCGATGACGCGGCCGAAGCCGCGGCACTCCGGGCAGGCGCCGACGGGAGAGTTGAAGGAGAACAGCGCGGGCGAGGCCGGGCGGAACTTGCGACCGTCGACCGGCGACTCGAGCGCCTCGCTGTAGCGGGAGAGCTCGTTGCCTTGGTCGTCCAGGAGGCGGAGGCGCGCCCCGCCGAGGCGGAAGGCCGCGAGGGCGGCTTCGTGGAAGCGCGAGGCCTGGTCGGCCGAGACCGTCACGCGGTCCTGGATCACGAGGAGCTCCGTCGCGTCGGCCGGGATCTCGTCTTCCGTCAGCCGGAGGCGCCGGCCGCCGGCGAAGGCGCGGCTGAAGCCCGCCTTCGAGAATTCTTCCGCGATCGTCTTCCAGCCCAGCGTCTCCGGTTTCGAGACCGCGAACGCGAGCGAGAGGGATTGGCCCGGGAAGCGGGCGAGGGAGTCCTGCCAGGCCGCGTCGGGGCCGCGCGGCACGATCACCTGACCGCTGGCCGGGTCGACGAGGTCGGCGCGATGGGCGAACCAGACTTTGAACCAATCGCAGAGTTCCGTCATCGTCCCCACCGTCGAGCGCGAGGTGCGGACCGCGTTGCCTTGCTTGATCGCGACGGACGGGCGGACGTTCTCCGCGGAGTCGAGGGCCGGCGAAGGGAGCAGCTCGAGGAACTGGCGGACGTAAGGGCTGAACGTCTCGACGTAGCGGCGCTGGCCTTCGGCGTGGAGCGTGTCGAAGACCAGGGATGACTTGCCCGCGCCGCTGAGGCCCGTGACCACGACCAGCTTGCCGACGGGGATGTCCACGTCGAAGCCCTTCAGGTTGTTCTGGCGGACGCCGCGGAGGCGGATGGCGTCTGGTCGGGGGGCGGACATCGGACCGTCCATCGGACACGATTCGGCCCGCTTGGCAAACCCGCTAACGCACTCGGCAGCGAATCACGCCCTGCGGGGTGACGACCGCCTTGACTTTGACGTCATGCGGCTCGTCGGGCAGGCGCGGGACCAGCTGGAAAGCGTGGGCGTGGCCGAGCAGGAAGGTCTTGCGGGGCGGCTTGGCCAGCAGGCGGTCGTAGAAGCCGCCGCCGAAACCGAGGCGTCGGCCCGCGCCATCGAAACCCAGGCCCGGCACCAGGATCAGGCCGGCTTCGCTTAGCGCCGCGACCGGCGCGGCCGGCTTCGGTTCACGGATGCCGAGACGGGAGGTCTGGAGCGCGGAGAGATCCGTGACCTCGTGCAACGTCAGCATGGTCTTGTTTGTCACGCGCGGGAGCAGGAGGCGTTTGCCTTCGAGCAGCGCGACGACCATCAGGGCGTCGGTCGGCAGCTCGCCGCCGAAGGACGCGTAGAGGCAGACCGTCTTCGCCTGCTTCCATTCCGGGAGCTGCGTGACCAGGCGGGCCGCGGCGTCGCCGGCGACCTGGAGTTCGCGCGGCGTGAGGTTCATGCGGCGTGCCTTGAGTTCCGCGCGGAGGCGGTCCTTGTCGGCACGCGCATTCATGACCTCACGAAAATCCGGTTCAGCGTCAGAGTCAACAGGACGACGGGCAGGTACAGGATCGAGGCGAGGAAGAGGGGTTTGGCGACGGCGGCGCGGCGGGCGGGCACGGCGAATTCCAGGGTCAGCTTGAAGAACCAGGCGCCCGCCAGGAACGAGACCCAGACGAAGGGGCTGGTCCAGTCCGGGAAGAAGTTCGTCGCGATCGCTCCGGCTATGAAGAGCATCGGGATGATGAACAGCATCGCCCAGACCGAGGCCGAGCGCCCGGAAGGGTCGTCGACGGTCGCGACCTTGAAGCCGCCGCGGGCGTAGTCCTCGCGGCACATCACCGCGAGCGCCATGAAGTGCGGCACCTGCCAGAAGAACAGCAGGCCGAAGAGCAGCCAGCCCATCGTGTCGATGCGGCCGAGCTTGGCGGCGGTGCCGATGATCGGCGGGATCGCGCCCGGCAGCGAGCCGACGAGCGTGCACCACGACGTCATCGTCTTCAGCGGAGTGTAGAAGAAGAGGTAGGAGATCGCGGTGGCGGCCGTGAGCGCGCCGGCGAGCGGGTTGGCGCCGTTCCAGACCAGCACCACGCCGAAGGACAGCAGCAGCAGGCCGAAGAGCAGGGCCGCCCCGGGGCGGATGAGGCCGGCGGGGATGGGGCGGTTGCGCGTGCGCTCCATCTTCGCGTCGGCGTCGCTTTCCCACCACATGTTGATGGCGCCGCAGCCGCCGGCGGCGAGGGCCGTGCCGAGCGCGAGCGAGACGAGCGCCTTGGCGTCGGTCGCCTGCGTGGGTTCGCTGCAGAAGTAGCCGGCCAGGGCCGTCAGGACGGAAAGGAACGACAGCCGGGGCTTGGTCAGCTCCCAGTAGGCGGCAGGCACGGATCCGGCGCGTTCGCTCATCGGTCTTGTCGTGGCGGTTTTGCGCGAAGGGTTAAAGGCAAATCAGTCGCCGCGGCTCAGGCCGCGGTTTCCTCGCTGCTGCGTCGGGCCAGCATGACCGCCGCGCAGAGGGAGGAGAACAGGGCCGCGCCGACGACGAGGTGGACCGTGCGGACGTGCGGGTTGAGCGGGAGCTGGATGCTCAGGATCCCGAGCAGCACCTGCAGGAAGACCAGCGCGACCAAGGACGCCCAGCGGAGGAGCGGGAAGCCGTGGCGGGCCAGCTGGACGGCGAAGAAGAGCACCGCCGCGCCGGCCAAGAGGGCGCCGCCGCGGTGCAGCAGGTTGACCCACCAGACCACGCCCGTGCCGATGGAAGGGATGAACAGGCCGTCGGCGGCGGAAGATACCCAGGCGGTGAAGTGGCCTTGGCGCATGACCGCGCCGACCACGATCACCGAGAGTATCAGCCCGGCGGCGAGGGCGCCCGTGCGATAAAGGGAGCGCGGCGCGGCGCGGCGGGCCTGGTGCCAGGCGACGGTGTGCGCGAGGGCGACGAAGGCCAGGAGCGCGAGCGTGAGCTGCGCGTTGACCGCGTGGCCGACGGCGAAGGCGGCCGCCTTGAAGTTGCCGTCGCCGCCGACGTTGAGGCGGTCGAGGAGCACGCGGAGGCCGCCGAGCAGGCCTTGGAAGACCACCAGCCCGACCAGCGCGTAGGCCGCGAGCCGGACGGCCCGGCGGGTTTCGCGGAGGCCGTGGGCGACGGCGATCGCGATCGTGAGCAGGCCGAGGACCGTGGCGGCGAGGCGATGGGAGTGCTCGGCGAACTTGTCGATCTCGGTGAGCCAGCCCGGAGGGTTGACCGAGCCGTTCGAGAGGGGCCAGTCGAGGAAGGCCATGCCCGCGCGGATGCTCGTCGTGAAGCCGCCGGCCTGGAGCACCAGCACCGACCATACGAGCGTGAGCAGGCACAGTCCGAACAGACGTCGGTCGGGGGCGGAGGCTGCCGGCTCTCTCATGCCCTCATCTCATCCGCCTTCGCACCCGGCGCAAATCCCAACCACGGCTATCTCCGGTCTTAAGCCCTGTCGATGGGCCTTATCAGGATTTGACGGCGGCGCGGCCGAAGGCGCGGATCTTGCCGACGAGATTCGTCAGGCCGTTGCGCCGGTTGGGCGACAGGTGCTGCGTGATGCCGACCGCGGAAAGGAAGTCCGCGTCCGTGGCGGCGACTTCCTGGGGCGAGGCGCCGTCGTAGAATTCGCAGACCAGGCTCGCGACGCCCTTCGTGATGAGCGAATCGGCGTCGCAGCGGAAGCGGCAGACGCCCGCTTCGAGGGATGGCACCAGCCACAGGTTGGAGGTGCAGCCCTCGATCAGGAAGGCGTCTAGCTTGAGGTCCGCCGGCAAGGCCGGCGAGGCCTTGGCGCGGTCGATCACGTACTGGAAGCGTTCGTGATGGTCCGCGAAAGGTTCGAGCTCCGCGATGAGCTCGTCGCGTCGGCGTAGCAGCGTCATCGGACGATCAGCGGCCGGCGAGCGCCTCGGGGTCGAGGTTGCTGCGGATCAGCGGGGACATCGCCGCGTCGAGCTTGCGCAGGCGTTCGGCCGGCAGCTTGGACTCGGAGCGCAGCCAGGTGACGGCTTCCTGCCAGATGGCGGGCGAAGGACGGCGCATGGTCATCAGCAGCTCGAGTTCGTCGGCGACGGACTTGCGGGTGCCGTAGGTCTCGGTCTGGCCGGCGAGGATGCGGGCGGAGATGTAATCCGCGCGCAGCTGGGAGTAGCGGGGGAAGAGCGTGACGCCGGCTTCGAGCACGCGGACCGCGGCGTCGCCGGCGCGGATCGCGCGCAGGTGGCGGCCGACGGAGCGGTAGGCTTCGGGGCCGAGGTCCTTGGCCTTCAGGAATTCCACGAGGTAGCGGTCGCCGACGTCGCGGTCGTGCTTGGCGGTCGCCGCGTCGGGCTTCTGGCGGGCGTGGTACGAGATGGCGAGGAGCGCCTGCACGATGGCCTCGTTGGATTTGAAGAAGGCCTTGTCGGCGGCGATGATCTGGCGGTGCTGCACGATCACCTGGCCGGGGTCGGGGCCGTTGAGGAGCGCTTCGAGGTGGAGCGCGGCGAAGGTCGCGCGTTCCAGGCCTTGCTGGGCGGCCGAGGTGGCGATGGCGCCGGTGAGTTCGGCGTAGCCTTTCTCCGCGGCGAAGTTGGCGAGCGCGATCATCGGCGCCGAGTTGCCGGCATAGTTCGCGAAGATCAGGCGCAGCTCCTTGTCGAATTCGTCCTTGAGGCCGAGACGGTCGAGCAGCTGGAGTTTCTGGATGTGAGGGAAGGGCGCCTTCGGCTCGGCGGAGATACGGTCCTCGGTGACCGCGAGGGCGAGGCGATGCTGGCCGAGCAGGATGTGGAAGCGCGCGAGCTGGGAGAAGATCGCATCGCGACCGGCGCCCTTGAATTCGGACGTCTTGCTTTCGAGCAGACGGATCGACTCCTGGGTCTTGCCTCCTTCGAAGAGGGCGCGCGCCTTGAGCAGGAGGCCGTTGGGCTGCGTGTCCAGGGTGTTGGAATTGATGAGGTTGACCGCGTCGGGGTACTTGCCGACCCAGTAGAGCGAGGTCGCGGCCGCCATCGCGAGCGAGTCCCGCATGTAGGTCGGCATGTTTTTCGTGGCCTGGATCAGCTTCAGGCTTTCGTCGATGACCTCCTGGTCGCGTTCCCGGGCTTGGAGGAGCTGGAAGTAGCGGTCCATGTAATCCTTCGTGAGGGGGTCGCCCACCGGGAGGAATTCCAGGCCATGCTTCAAGGTCTGGATCGCATCATCCGTGCGACCAGCAACGTTATGTAAAAAGTTGGCATAGAATAACTTAGCCTTTGCATTGCCCGGATTGCAGCGGATGGCGACCTGAGCGAGGCGCAAGGCGTCGGCCATCTGGCCGGCGTCCTGGGCTGCCATCGCCTGTATCGTGAAGTATTCGGCCAGCTGGTTAAGGTGTTCTTGGCGGATTTTGGCCGCATTTTCGGGCTGATCCTCGAGTTTCGTGAGGGTCAGGCGGATGATTTGGAGGAGGGCCTTATCCTTGATCAGGTCTGCTTTGATATAGGTTTGGCGGGCATAACTCAGGATGGCTTCCTTGTCTTTTAGGTGGGGGAGGCCGGCCAGAACGATGATTTCGGCGTCCTCTTCGGCTTCTTTGCTGGCAGGCGCGGCCGGCTTCGGGGTGGCCGGGGAGGGGGGAGGGGTCTGAGCCAGGCCCGAAAGGCAGGTCATCCCAAGGAGGAAGGCGGCGGTCAGGCGGATGGGCAGCATGGGAGGGGTTTTGAGTAATGGCGTGGGCATCGGAATTGTCCCGCCAAAAAAGCCGAAGGGGGGTCGGACAAGGGAGGGGAGTAAAGAAACCTTAAAATCCACGCACTTTCCTCTTGCATGAGGGGCCTCGACCCCTATGCCCAAACCCTCTTTTCCCTATTTACCGAGGTCCATGCCTACCATCAACCAGCTCGTCCGTAAACCGCGTGTCCAACCCAAGGCCAAGTCGAAGTCGCCTGCCTTGAACAACTCGCCCTTCCGCCGCGGCGTCTGCGTGCAGGTCATGATCCGTACGCCGAAGAAGCCGAACTCGGCTCAGCGTAAGGTCGCCAAGGTGCGCCTGACCAACGGCCAGGAAGTCATCTCCTACATCCCCGACGAAGGCCACAAGCTCCAGGAGCACTCCGTGGTCCTCGTCCGCGGCGGCCGCGTGAAGGATCTCCCGGGCGTGCGCTACCACATCGTCCGCGGTCCCCTCGACTGCTCCGGCGTCGAGAAGCGCCGTCGCTCCCGTTCCAAGTACGGCGTCAAGCGTCCGAAGGAAAAGAAGGCCTAATCCGTTTCCGCACCCAACTCCCTTAGATCATGTCTCGTCGTCGCAAAGCAGCCAAGCGCGCCCATCTCCCGGACGCCCGTTACGGCTCCCCCCTCATCAGCCAGCTCATCAACGTCGTGATGAAGTCCGGCAAGAAGTCCATCGCCCAGGGCATCGTCTACGGCGCGATCGAGAAGGTCAGCGAGAAGCTGATGAAGGGCAATCCCGTCGAGCTGCTGCTCGGCGCCCTCGAGAACTGCCGTCCGAAGCTCGAAGTGAAGAGCCGTCGCGTCGGTGGCGCCACCTACCAGGTCCCCGTCGAAGTCTCCCCTGAGCGCCAGAACAGCATCGCGCTGCGCTGGGTCGCCGCCGCCGCCGCCGGCCGCAAGGGCACCACGATGTCCGAAGCCCTCGCCGCCGAGCTCGTCGACGCCTACAACAACACCGGCAACGTGGTGAAGAAGCGCGAAGAGACGCACAAGATGGCCCAGGCCAACCGCGCGTTCGCCCACCTCAAGTGGTAATCCGCAGGTAACTTCAGCAGCCCTCCAACGGTTCCGACCATGGCCAAACTTTCCGACCTCAACTCCCCGTCCCGCGCGTTCCCCCTGGAGCACACGCGCAACATCGGCATCGCCGCGCACATCGACGCCGGCAAGACGACCACGACGGAGCGCATCCTCTTCTACACCGGCGTGGTGCACAAGATGGGCGAAGTGCATGACGGCACCGCCACCACCGACTGGATGGAGCAGGAACGCGAGCGTGGCATCACGATCACCGCGGCCGCCATCTCCGCCGGCTGGAAGACCAAGGAAGGCCATTTCGCGAACATCGACCATCGCATCAACATCATCGACACCCCCGGTCACGTGGACTTCACGGCCGAGGTGGAGCGCTCGCTCCGCGTCCTTGACGGCGCCGTCGCCGTGTTCTGCGCCGTCGCCGGCGTCCAGCCCCAGTCCGAGACCGTCTGGCGCCAGATGAACAAGTACGGCGTCCCGCGCGTCGCCTTCGTGAACAAAATGGACCGCACCGGTGCCGACTACTTCGGCGCCGTCGACGACATCCGCGAGAAGCTCAAGGGCAACGCCCACCCCCTCTTCATCCCGATCGGCCAGGGCGAAGAGTTCAAGGGCATGATCGACCTGATCAAGAACGTCGCCTACGTCTACGACGAGACCGACCCGAAGGGCATGAAGTACAACACGGTCGACATCCCGGAGAAGCAGAAGGACGAAGCCAAGCAGTGGCGCACCAAGCTCATCGAAGGTCTCGCCGACTTCGACGACGTGCTCGCCGCCAAGTACCTCGACGGCCAGGAAGTGACCATCGACGAGATGCGCACCGGCATCCGCAAGGCCACCCTCTCCCTCAACTTCATCGGCGTCATCCCGGGTTCCGCTTTCAAGAACAAGGGCGTCCAGATGCTCCTCGACTGCGTCGTCGACTTCCTCCCCTCCCCGATCGACATGCGCCCCCAGAAGGCCCACATCGACGACGGCGAGAAGGAGATCACCATCGGTCCGGACGACAAGGCCAAGGTCACCGGCCTCTGCTTCAAGCTCTGGTCCGACCCGCACGTCGGCCAGCTCGTCTTCTACCGCGTGTACCGCGGCCAGCTCAAGAAGGGCGAAGCCCTCTACAATCCTCGCACCCGCAAGAACGAGCGCATCTCGCGCATCGTGCTGCTCCGCGCGATGGACCGCGAAGAAATCGACGTCGCCTACTCCGGCGACATCTGCGCTGTCATCGGCC
>RGES01000180.1 GCA_009917805.1 Verrucomicrobiota bacterium | reverse complement strand
GGGTCCCGACGTCTTCAAGAGCTTCGGCGGCATCCATAAGTTCACCGGCTGGGAGAAATCCTTCCTCACGGACTCCGGCGGCTTCCAGATCTTCTCGCTGCCGCATGCGCGCAACATGAAGGAAGAAGGCGCCGAGTTCCGCAGTTACGTGGACGGCGCCATCCACCTGCTCAGCCCCGAGACGAGCATCGGCACGCAGGTCGCCATCGGCAGCGACATCATGATGGTGCTCGACCAGTGCATCCCCTCGACGGCCGACAAGTCCACCGCCAAGGAAGCGCTGGAGATCACCCACCGCTGGGCCATCCGCAGCCTCAAGGCCCGCGGAGATTCCCCGCAGTCGATGTTCGCGATCGTCCAGGGCGCTCTCTACCCTGACCTCCGCAAGATCAGCGCAGATGGCCTCACGCAACTGCCGTTCGACGGTTTCGCGATCGGCGGCCTCGCCGTCGGCGAAGGCAAGAGCGAGCGCGAGGACACCTGCGAGATCGCCGCGGCGATGCTCCCGCACGACAAGCCGCGCTACCTGATGGGCGTCGGCACCCCGCTCGACCTCCTCGAAGCCGTGCACCGCGGCGTCGACATGTTCGACTGCATCATCCCGAACAAGGTCGCCCAGTTCGGCACCGCCTACACCTCGCGCGGCATCCTGCAGCTGCGTCGTTCGATCTATAAGTTCTCGGAGGAGAAGATCGACCCCCTGTGCAAGTGCCCGGTCTGCGCCAAGTATTCGCGCGGCTACCTGCATCACCTCACCAAGACCCAGGAGCCGCTCGGCTGGACGCTCCTCGGCCAGCACAACATCTTCTTCTACCACCAGATGATGCGGGAGATCCGCCAGAGCATCCTCGAGGATTCGTTCCTGGCGTATTACCATGACCGACGTCAGGTCCTGCAGGTCGAGGACATGGATAATCCGGCCGTCCCGCCGAAGGTCGGCAAGGAACGGCGCCCGCGCACCCTCGGCGACTACGAGATCCATATCCACGAGATCGGTGGGTACGCGAACATCCGCCAGATCTCGTCCGGCGAGATTATGCACCTCCGCCGCGCGCCCATGGACGAAGCCAGGGCGCTGTATGTCGACCAGGCCAAGCTCGCTGAGCGCCTGAAACTGCCCGAAGGCCAGACGCCCGAGACCGCCGCCCCGATCGTCATCTGGGACCTCGGACTCGGCGCCGCCGCCAACGCCATGGCGTCCATCCTATGCTACGAAGCCGAAGCCGCCAAGGGACCCGTGCGCAACCTGAAGGTCATCAGCTTCGAGAACGACCTCGACTCGCTCAAGCTGGCCATGACGCACAAGAACCGCTTCGAGTACCTGCGTCACTCCGGCCCCGACGCCGTGCTCGCCCGCGGGACCTGGCAGTCGCGCCAGTTCCCGGGTCTCAGCTGGGACCTGCATGTCGGCGACTTCTGGCAGCTGGCGTCGAAGGCTTCTGCCGCGCCTGACATCATCTACTACGACTTCTTCTCGCAGAAGACCAACGCCGACTGCTGGGAGCTCGACTCATTCGACAAGCTCTTCGCGTTCTGCGACCCCCAGAAGTCGGCGCAGCTCTTCACCTATTGCTCGTCGACGACCATGCGCGTCGCCTTGCTCAACGCCGGCTTCTACGTGGCGAACGGCGAAGGCACCGGCTCGAAGAAGGAGACCATCGTCGCGCTCAGCCCCGGCTTCCCCAAGCCCTGCCCCTTCCCCTTGGTCGGCGAAGAATGGCTGGATCGCTGGCGCCGCTCCTCGAAGAAATTCCCGGACGGGCTCACGCCCGAGCAGCAGGCCGCGGTCGAGAAGCGGATCGAGGGGCATGCACAGTTTTCACAGAAGTGAAAACCGTGCAGGGCTAGAGACAGGGCCAGGGCTTGGGCTAGAAATGCAAGCGGTACGGGGGATGGGGACACGCGCTTGCGCGAGGGGAACTGCTGGCATGGTGAACAGCTGCGAAGCAGAGGCACAATCGCAGAGGGGGCACGTGGGCATGGTGACACGTGGACACGGGGAGGCAGAACTCAAAGGGGGCAGCATAGGGAGACCGGAGTGTCGGCGGAGGACATATTGGTAGGGGCGTGCGGCCCGCGCGCCCGCGGATGGCCGGGCCGGTCATCCCTACCTGAGACAGCGTGACGGCTGAGGCGATGACCCCAGCGGATGGGACTTCCCCTGCCCGCGCGGATTTCATACTTTAATTATACCCCTATGAATCCCCGTGCCTTCGCCGCCGTCCTCGGACTGCTCCTCGCGCCCACCCTCACCGTGCTCGCCGCGTCGGAAGAAAAAACGGGAGTCGCTGCGCCCATCCCTCGCCATCAGCGCCGCCAGGAAGGCGATTTCAAGACCTTGGTGATGGTGGACTGCAAGATCGAAGATCGCGAACGCTTCGACAGCTTCATCGACAAGAATTTCCCCGACGCGAAACTCCTCTACACCGACGTCAACGAGCACGTAGGCGATGACGTCGTCCATGACCTCGGCTACGGCGTCGGGGCAGCCGTCCACTCCTTCCATCACACCGAACTGGTGCTCGTTTCCGGGTTCGCCAAGGCCACGACCCGCATCGATGGCAAGACCGAGGCCGAATCGACCAAGTACTGGAATTCCGTGTTCACATCCTCGGGCAAGGAAAAGGCCATCAAGTTGCATCTCGTCTCGACCAACAAATCGGGCGGATCGTACCGCATCCTGAAGGTGGGCAAGGACGGGAATTACGAGTAAGGCGCGGCTTCGCCGCGAGGGGCTGGATGGCACGGGGACATGGGGGCACAGGAAAGGAGCAGCGCTCAAAGGGGGCACCATAGGGAGACCGGATGATTGGCTGGTATCATTTGACCGAAGCATCCTTTCCGGTTTCCGGTTTTCCCTTGAGTGACGAAAAACTTCTTCGGGTCTCAGGTCTCGACTGATCGGGTATCAGGTACGGGCCTTCAGGTTCAGGTGCGGGTGCAGGTCCGAACCTGCACCTGGTACTGAATACCCGAACCCGAAACCCGACGGCCGAGACCTGGGACCTGAGAATGTATACGCCACAACTAGGGCAGCACGCGGTCCCGACCCTACCCCGATACTCGATACTCCATACTCTATACCCTCAGTTAACCTTTCCTTAACCCTTGAGTTGGTATAGTCATACGACTTCGCCTGTGGATTCCACCCCGCCCAAGCCGCCCCGTCTGCGTTCCCGCGCGCCGACGACTCCGCCGCCTCCGCCCCCTCCGGCGGAGACCGTGGCCGCGGCCGCGCCTGAGCCGGCACCCGAGCCGAAACCAGAAGGTCAGCCCAAGCCGTCGATCCTGACCCGTCGGTTCTTCAAGTTCGGCGGCCAAGGCCTGGTCGTCTCGCTGATGATCCACGGCTTGCTCCTCTTTCTCGCGACCGCCTGGGTGGTGTCGGTCGCCACCAATCAGAAGAAGGAACCCAACAGCTTCGCCACCGGCGCCGGCGGCGGGAATTCCGG
>RGES01000179.1 GCA_009917805.1 Verrucomicrobiota bacterium | reverse complement strand
ACCCCGGCGCGCCGGGGTCTTTTTATTGCCCACGGTCGGCGAGACGGCAGGCTGACGTCACCCCCGTGCGCGCCTCTCCCGACATCGTCCACGCGCGCGACCTGACGCCCGGCCAGACGCGCGTCTCGATCGCGATCATCGCGGTGCTGTTCTTCATCTTCGGCTTCGTGTCGTGGGTGAACGCGATCCTCATCCCCTACTTCAAGATCGGCTGCGAGCTGACGCACTTCGAGGCGTACCTGGTCACGTTCGCGTTCTACATCTCCTACCTGGTGTTCTCGCTGCCGGCCGCGCACCTGCTCAAGCGCACCGGCTTCAAGCGCGGGATGATGATCGGCTTCTGGGTGATGGCGGCCGGCGCGTTCCTCTTCATCCCCGCGGCGCTGACGCGGACGTACGGCACCTTCCTCGGCGGGCTGTTCACGCTGGGCGCCGGCCTCGCCATCCTGCAGACCGCGGCCAACCCGTACATCACCGTCCTCGGCCCGAAGGAGACCGCCGCGCGCCGCATCAGCGTGATGGGCATCTGCAACAAGGGCGCCGGCATCCTCGCGCCGATCGTCTTCGCGGCCGTCGTGTTCAAGGTCACCGACACGGACCTCTTCGCCCGCCTGGCGACGATGGCGCCCGCCGAGAAGGCCGCGGCGCTCGACGAACTCATCCGCCGGGTGGTCGGCCCTTACGCCTGCGTGGGCTCGGCCCTGCTCGCGCTCGGCTTCCTCGTCCGCCTTTCGCCGCTCCCCGAGATCGACACCGAGCACGAGACCGCCGAGGTCGCCGAAGCCAACGCGGACAAGACCGGCATCCTGCAGTTCCCGCACCTCGTCCTCGGCGCGATCGGCATCTTCCTGCACGTCGGCGCCTCGGTGATCTCGGTCGACACCATCATCCCGTACGCGCAGTCGATGGGCCTGCCCTTGCTGGAAGCCAAGGTCTTCCCGTCCTACGTGCTGGCCGCGATGATCGCCGGCTACGTCACCGGCATCGCGCTGATCCCGCGCGTCGTCTCGCAGCTGACCATGCTGCGCTTCTGCACCTCGCTCGGCGTCGTGCTCTCCGTGCTCATCGTGACCACGAGCGCCCCCGTGGCCTACGGCGGCCACGTCACGGATGTCTCGCTCTGGTTCGTCGTGCTGCTCGGCTTCGCGAACTCGCTGACCTGGGCCGGCGTCTGGCCGCTCGCGTTGGACGGCCTCGGCCGCTTCACGAAGGTGGGCGCCTCGGTGATGATCATGGGCCTCTGCGGCAACGCGATCCTCCTACCCTGCTATCTCTACCTGACTTACTACGCGACGATCGGGCATAAGAAGAGGCAGTGGTAAAGGTGAGTTAAGGGGTAGGGGTAGGGAAATATTTCAGGTCTCGGGTCTCGGCAATCGGGAGCCGGATACGGGCGTTCAGGTTCAGGGTCGGGTGCGGGATGGCCCGAACGTAGGACCTGAGAATGAAATGGCCGGCACTGTCGTGACGCGGTCCCGACCCTGCCCTTTGCATCTTATCCATTCAGTCCTCGATGCTGTCATCGACTCAGCCCTCCAATCTTCCTACCACACCCACGTCAGCGCGATCTCGACATCGGGATGCAGCGACTGCTTCACCGGGCAGGCGTTGGCGGCGCGGACGAGGCGATCGCGCAGGATCCAGCTCCAAGCCCTTGGCCTGGATGCCGAGGATCGTCATGACGCAGGTCGCCAGCGAGGTCGCGGTGAGGTCGGTCGGCGAGAAGGACTCGCCCTTGCCGTGGTTGTCGACCGGAGCGTCCGTGTGCAGCACGGTGCCGGACGGACCGTGCGTGGCGCGCACGCGGAGGTCGCCGAGGTATTCGCAGGAGATTTTTACGCCCATGCCCGGAAGTGTGGCGTCGCCGCGGCCGTACCCAAACAAAAAGCCCCGGAGGTCCGGGGCTTGGGGAGAGGGGCGGCGGAGCGATTATTCGTCGCCGTCCTTGCCGATGGCGTCGACCGGGCAGCCCTCGAGGGCTTCCATGCACTTGTCGATGCCTTCCTGGTCGGACGGCTGGGCGAAGACGTAGGAGTAGCCGCCGTCATCCTGGCGGGTGAAGAACTTCGGGGCGGTCTCGCGGCAGAGGTCGCAGTCGATGCACGAGGAGTCCACGTAGAATTTGCCCGGGACGCTTTCCGGACGCTTGTCGTTCTTGTCGGCCATAGGGTCTGATTAATTGGAAGGGGGCGGGCGGCTGTCAAGAATCCGCGTCAGTTCGCGGGCAGCATGACGATCAGCTTATGACGGAAGCCGTCGCGGCCGGCCAGATAAGCGGCGGAGAGGCGGTCCGTGGTGGCGAAAGTCACCTCGATCGTGCCGGTCGGGGTGAGGTTCGGGCGGAGGGCCGGCCCGGCCTGTCGGTCGAGGGCGTTGAGCGGGCGCGCCGTGACCGAGGCGACCGGCAGTTCGTGTTCCTGCAGGATGACGAAGCGGATGCGGCCGCGGGTGGCCGCGTCGACGCCGTCCCAGCAGAAGAGCTGTTCCATCGCGACCGCGTCATGCGACTCGTAGGCCTGACGCAGATCGTCGGCGAGGGCGCGGAGGCTGCGCGCATTCCACCAGCCCCAGGCGGCGACCAGCGCGAAGCCCAGCAAGAGCCCGACGACCGCCGCGGAGAGGCGACGGAGCCAAGGATGCCGGAGGAAGAGTTGCAGCACGAGGGAGAAGGGCGTTGACCGAATAGCAGGGTCGGAGATAAGCACGCAAGAGCCATGGCGCACGAAAGCAAGCCCTCCTCTGATTCCGGCCGATACGCGGCCCGGGGCGTCTCCGCCTCCAAGAGCGAAGTGCACGCCGCCGTCGACCGCCTCGACCCCGGCCTCTTCCCGCAGGCCTTCTGCAAGATCGTCGCCGACCACCTGACCGGCGACGCCGCGAAGTGCGTCGTCACCCATTCGGACGGCTCCGGCACGAAGGCGCTCCTCGCCTACCTCTGGTGGAAGGAGACCGGCGACGCATCCGTCTTCCGCGGCATCGCGCAGGACAGCATCGTCATGAACATCGACGACCTCCTGTGCGTCGGCGTGACCAAGGGCGTCATCCTTTCCTCGACCATCAACCGCAACGCCAAGGCCATCCCCGGCGCGATCCTCGCCGAGCTGATCAACGGCACCGAAGACGTGCTCGCCATGCTCCGCGCGCAGGGCTTCGGCATCACTTCCGGCGGCGGCGAGACCGCCGACGTCGGCGACCTCACGCCCACGCTCACCGTCGACTCCACCGCGACCGCCATCCTGAACCGGGCCGAAGTCGTCGACGCCGCCCGCGTCGTCCCGGGCCTCGTCATCGTCGGCATCGCCTCCCACGGCCGCGCCCAGTACGAGACCGCCGAGAACAGCGGCATCGGCTCCAACGGCCTGACCAGCGCCCGCCACGAACTCCTCTCGAAGTACTACGCCGAGAAGTATCCCGAAACCTACGACAAGGCCACCCCGGCCGACCTGGCCTATTG
>RGES01000178.1 GCA_009917805.1 Verrucomicrobiota bacterium | reverse complement strand
TTCTTCGTCTCCACGACGAGCTGGCAGTCGGAGGGCTTCACCTCGGCGGAATCATCCGCGTAACAATATCCGAGCGAGCCGTGCAGGGCCGGATAGACGTAGCTCGTCAGCTGGGCCGAAGGGTCGTAATACCCGACCAACGTGACCACCGCCACGCCGAAGGCCTGCGGCTTGCGCTCGACGGAATCTTCGCCGCCCTTGGCTTCCTGCCATAGCTTCCCATCCGAGACATAGGCCTGGGAGAAGCCGCGTGAGACCGTCACCTGCGCGCCGTTCATCAGGAGCGTCGAGGCATAGCCGGCGCCGTGGCTGATGGAGACGAGCCGTCCCTTGTTGGCGGCGGAGGCCGCCGGCAAGGGAATCTCCTTCGTCCAATTGCCGTCGCCCATCGCGACCTCCACGCGCGCGTTTTCGGCGAGGAGCTTCGTCAGGCTGGCCTCGCTCAGGCCCTTGATCGGCGCGGTGATGGCGCGCCCTTTCGGCAGACGATGGCTGAACGGCTCCATGCGCCTGGACGCCTCGTTCCACCTGCTGAAACCCGTGGGCGAAAGCGGGTCGAAGACCGCCTTCGATTCGAAGAACTTCTGGATGAGGGCCGCGCTGTTCGGCGTGTAGAGCGTGAAGCGGTTGAAGGACGAGAACGGAGCGCCTCCGGCCATCGCGTCAAAACCATAGGCACGACCGTCGAAGGGCGGCTGAGACTGCCCTTCGAGGGTGGCGTCCTTGCCGGTGCGCAGGGGCGAGAAGTTGGGGATGAAGCGACGCTTGTCGGCGTCCCAACCCCAGGTCGAGTTGACCTGGTCGGCCGAGCGGTGCACCGACCCCTTGAAGCCGTCGACGTAATGCCCGAGGCCGTAATTATGGCCGACCTCGTGGCTGAACTCGTTGCCGAGGGAGTTGTCGAGGGTGACCATGCCGTTGCCCGTAGGCAGCATCACCTCCTTGAAGTGCAGCGGCGCATACTGGCTGACGACGAGCCGGCTGGCCGGCAGCGTCTGGAAATACTCGCGGTGCGCCTCGCGGTCACCCGAGAAATGGAAGGCGCCGCGCGGCGGCGTCAGGAAGCCCAGGTCAATCGTGTGCAGCAGGAGCTGCGTCGGCGCGCCGACATCGATCGGCGAAAGCTCACCCGTCGCCTTGCCTTGGACGAAGCGCAGGGAGAGACCCGGACGGATCCATTCCCCCGGCAGATCGACGCTCCAGGCGTCGCTCGCATAGCGCAGGCCGTTGTTCTCGAGCTCGCCTTCGCGGAACCAGCGGCCCGCGGAGGACTTGAAAAGCACGGTCATGCCGCGGGAGACCTGCATCTCGCCGTCGCCGTAATGGACCGTCGAACCATAGCCCGCGCCGGCGTTGATGCGGACGACCTTGCCTTCGACGGCCTTCGCCGCCGGGAGATAGATATCCCGCACCCAGCATCCGTCGGCCGTGGCGACTTCGACGAGCGCCTTCCTGCCCAGCATGGCCCGCAGCTCGCCGCCGTCCTTGTCCGCCAGCTTCGCGATGCTCGCGGCATCGTCGATGAGACCGTGGGTGTCGCCCTTGGGCTTGAAATCGATTCCGCCGGCCGGCGCGCCTTCCACGAAATATGCGGTCTTCGGCAGCAAAGCCGGCGGCGACATCTTCGCCGTACCGAGGACCTTGCCGGCGCCATCCAGCACCGTGACCGAGATCGGCGTGGCGTCGGCTCGCCGCGGGCGGACCATCAGGAGCGCCTTACGCAGGCTGACCAGGCGCGGCTGGCGATCGTCGTCCCGAGGACGGGCCGGAATGACCTGGCTCTGGGCAAAAAGCACCTGAGCCTCGAAGTCGCCTTTCAGGTCGTTCGAAGGCGCGGTGGTATTGAAGACCAGAGCGGACTCCGAAGAAGCCGCCGCGGCGACAGCGGGAGGCAAATGGCCGGCGAGGAGCAGACCGGCCAGCAGAGCAAGATGACGAGGCATAGGGTAGGAACGCATCATAGAAAACGCCGTGTTCATGATATCGGCAAGGACGTAGCCCCCGTTTTATCGGCTGATTCCGCTCAACCGCCCCTGAGCCTCGTCTCCTTTGTCATCCGGGTCGGGTATCTCTTTCCTGAGGGGGAACTTACCCCGCCAAAAACGCTCCAATACGGTGGACAGCGGGGGGCGGTTTAATCAATTCTGCCCTGCCCCGCCCACCCTATTTCCAATCACATGAAATCCCTGACCCGCACCTCCCTGTCCCTGGCGCTCGCGCTGGCGGCCGTGACCGGCCTCGCCCAGGACGCGACCAAGAAGCCCGACGCCAAGCCCGCCTCGAAGTGGGAAGCGATGGACTACGGCCGCTTCCTCTCGGCCTCGATCGACAACACCCAAGGCAAGAGCCCCTTCGAGCAGAAGGGCTGCGCCGCCAACAAGGCCGTCCTGGTGAACCTCGGCAACCGCGACGCCGGTTATGCCTTCGACACCGAGACGCTCCGTGGCGCCGGCGCCTGGACCGGTGGCTGGATGCAGACCAAGGGCGTCGCCTTCGATGGCAAGCACGGCCCGAACCCCGGCCCGGCCGTCGGCGCCAAGGTCTACTTCGAGACGAACCCCGGCCCCGGCTGGAGCTTCAACGGCACCTTCAACGAGACCCGCACCCTGCCCAAGGGCCCCGAAGGCGTGATGGCCAAGATCGCGCTCGGACCGCTCCCGCGCGATCACGCCAAGTATCAAGGCCTGTATCTCAACGGTGACCGCGTCGTCTTCGCCTACAGCGTCGGCGCCGCCGAAGTGCTCGAAAGCGCCGAGATGGAAAAAGTCGGCGACATCGTCGTCCTCTCCCGTTCCTTCACCGTGACCAAGGGCGAGCTCGATTCCTCCGTTCGCCTCCTCGACCTCCCCTACGGCGGCAAGGTCGACCTCGCCGACGGCGCCAACGCGATCGTCCGCGTCGAGATCCCGCTCCCGCCCGAACAGCCCGGCAAGAAGGCCGACCCAAAGGCCAAGGCCAAGGTCGCCAAGAACGCCCCGGCCATCGTGAAGCCGGCCGACGAACTCACCACCGTGACCGTCAACGGCCTGCCCGCCGGCTCGATCCTCAGCAACAAGGGCAACTTCCTCTCGCTCAAGCTGACCAAGGTCCCGGCCGGCACCTCCTTCAAGGTCTCGTTCGCCCACGGCGCCATCAACGCCGGCGACGTGCTCCGTCGCGTGACCTCCAAGGTTGCCGCCGCGACCGACCTCCGCGCCTTCACCAAGGGCGGCCCCGCCCACTGGGCCCAGGAAGTCGTGACCGAAGGCGTGCTCGGCGAGACCGATCAGGCCAAGCAGATCGAGTCCCTCAAGTCCCGCATCGAAGCCGAACAGGACGCCGCGCAGAAGCAGTCCCTCAAGGACCAGCTGACCGAGCTCCTCGCCGCCCCTTACGTCGTCGACACCGTCACCGTGCCCGCGGAAAACCCGTTCGGCGCCTGGATCCGCGTCGGCGGCATCGACTTCTTCAAGGACGGCCGC
>RGES01000177.1 GCA_009917805.1 Verrucomicrobiota bacterium | reverse complement strand
GGACTTCACGCCATTGGGCTGGGCGATGGTCAGCGAGCCGCCGGCCTTCTTCTCGGAGGCTTCCTTGGCGGCGACCCAGACCGGGTCGGCACGGAAGGCGTCGAAGCTGGCCTTGGCGGCGTCGACGGACTTGTGCGTCAGGAGGTAGATCAGCGTGTTGCCCGCGACATAGGAATTCTTGGCGCCCTTTTCGGCGTCGGCGAGGTTCCAGTAGGTCACGTTGGTCATGCCGTGCTTCTCGAAGAGCTTGAGGGTGTGGTCGCGGAAGCGGGCATTGAGGTCAGGCAGGCGGCCGGCTTCGGTCGTGTAGGTACGGAGCTCGAAGACGCCGACGCCGTAGTTCTTGGCTTCGGCGAGCGCCGAATAATCGGTGGCGGTCAGGAAGGCGTTCTCGATATGATCGATCAGCTTGCCGTCTTTCTCCGAGGCCTTGGCGGCGGCCTTCCAATCCGGGTCGGCCGAGAAGGCCTTCCAGGAGGCGTCATGGGCTGCGCGATCGGGGAACGCGAGGAAGTAGACGAGCTTGTTCTCCTTGTTGTCGACGGGGACGAAGTAGCCGAGGCTCGTCATGCCATGCTTGGCGAAGAGCTTGAGGGTGTGGTCGCGGAAGCGGGCGTTGAGGGCGTCGAGCTTGCCGGGCTTGGCGTAGTAGACGCGCATCTCGAAGAGACGCGTATCGGGCTTATCGGCGGCGACGGCGGTCACGGCGAAGAGGCCAAAGGTGAGGAGGGAGAGCAGGGACTTCATGTTATTTGAGGAATTCGGAAAGGTTGTCGCGGGTGACGAGCTTGAAGGGAATCATGGTTTCCTTGGGGCAAGGCTGCTTCTTGGCGAGCAGGATGGCGGCGTCCACCGAGCCTTTGCCTTGGCCGACCGCGTCCTGGAAGACCGTCGCGTCGAGGCGACCTTCCTTCACGGCGGCGAGCGCCTGGGCGATGGCGTCGATGCCGATGACGTAGACATCTTTCTTGAGGCCGGCCCGTTCGAGGGCGAGCAGCGCGCCCATGGCCATCTCGTCGTTGTGGGCGAAGACCGCGGAGAACTTGCCTTTGTGGGCCTGGATCCAGTTCTCGGTGAGGGCCATCGCCTTGGCGCGATCCCAGGAGGCAGTCTGGTGGTCGACGAGCTTCAGGCCGGGGTATTTGGCGAAGACTTCGCGGGCGCCAGCCTCGCGCTGGAGCTGGGCCGACGTCCCCATGATGCCATGCAGCATCAGGACGCCGCCCTGGCCGTTGAGCTTCTTGGCGATGGCTTCCATCGCGATACGACCGGCGTCGAAGTCATTGGAACCGATATAGGAGTCGCCGGCTGACTTCGTCACCTGGTTGACGAGCACGAGCGGAATGCCGGCCTTCTTGGCGTAATCCACCGCCGGGGTGCTGGCTTCGAGTTCGCAGGGGTTGAGGATGATCACGTCGACTTTCTGGGCCACGAAGTTCTCGACCTGGCTGAACTGTTTCTGGACGTCGGACTGTGCGTCGACCATCACCAGCTTCACGCCAGGCTTGGTCTTGGCGTAGTCGACGATGGCCTCGGACAGCTTGGCGGTATATTCGGCCGAGAGATCCCGGGAGGAGAAGCCGATGAGGAGTTCGCCTTCCTTGCGAGGTTCGGCCTTCTTGCAGCCGGACAGCAGGGAAACAGTGAGCACGAGGGCGCAGACGGCCAAGAAGGCCGTGACGGCATTGCGAGGGGTAAGACGCATCCCTGACTTTTAGGAACGGGCCTGACGTCGGTCGAGCCAAACCGCACCCACGATGATCACGCCCTTGATGACGGCCTGGTAATACGAAGAAACCCCCATCAAATCCAAGCCGTTGTTGATGACGCCGATGAGCAGGACGCCCAGCAGCGTGCCGGCGATGGTGCCGACCCCGCCGGCCAGGCTGGTGCCGCCGATCACCACGGCGGCGATGGCGTCGAGCTCGTAGGCCTGACCGGCGTTGGGCTGGCCGGTGGTGATGCGCGCGGCGAGGACGACGCCGGCCAGTCCGGTCAGCAGCCCGCAGAGACCATAGGCGAAGAGCTTGACCCTTTCCACCGAGACGCCCGCCGCCCGTGCGGCGTGTTCGTTGCCGCCGACCGCGTAGATGTGTCGGCCGAGGCGGAAGCGGTTGAGGAAGAACCATGCCGCCGCGGCGACGCCGGCGAAGCAGAGCACCGGAATCGGCACCCCGAGGAAATCTCCGGCCAGGCTGGTCAGCTCGTTCGACAGGTTCGCCACCGGACGACCGCCGCTGACGATCAGGGCGAGTCCGCGGGCGATGGTCATCATGCCGAGCGTCACGATGAACGGAGCGACGCCACCGCGGGTCACGAGCGCCCCGTTGATCAGTCCGCAGGCGGCGCCGGTGAGCAGGCCGACCGCGATCGGCACGAAGACGGAATGTTCGCCTGGGTGCGCGAAGGTGGCGCAGGCCACGCCGCTGAGCGCCACGACCGATCCGAGGGAAAGGTCGACACCGGCGGTGAGCAGGACGAAGGTCACGCCGACGGCGAGGATGCCGTTGATGGAGACCTGCTTCGCGACGTTGGTCAGGTTCGCGACGCTGAGGAAGGTGTCGGTGGTCAGCGACAAGGCCAAGCCGACCAACAGGATGACGAACAGCAGGCCGAAGCGGTGGAGTAGGTTGCGGTCGAGGACGGGCATGGCGTTATAAAGGCATGGCGTGACGGAGCACGGTCTCTTGGTCGGTGGACGCGGCATCCAGGGTGGCCGCGACCGAACCGCGACGGAGGACGACGATACGGTGCGCCAGGGAGAGGACTTCCGGGAGCTCAGACGAGACCAGCAGCACGGCCTTGCCGGCACGCGCCAGCCGCTGGATAAGCGCATAGATCTCCGCCTTGGCTCCGATGTCGATCCCGCGCGTCGGCTCGTCGAGGATGATGAGTTCCGGGTCGTTCAGAAGGCAGCGGGCGAGCAAGGCTTTCTGTTGGTTGCCTCCGCTCAGCTGCGCGATCGGCTGAGCAGGGCTGCTCGCCTTGACCGCGAACGATTCCATCTGGGTGCGCGCCGATGCGGCGGCGGCCCCTCGGTCGACCAGCGGTCCTCGACTGAAGCTACGTAGCGCCGAAAGGGTGATATTCTCCCCGACGCCGAGCGCAGGGATCAGTCCGAGGCCCTTGCGGTCTTCGGTGACCATCCCGATGCCGGCAGCCAAGGCATCCTGAGGTTGATTGATGGAGAGCGTCCGCCCTTTGAACCGGATCTGTCCGCACGAGGCCGGTTGCAATCCGTACAGCGCGCTCGCCACCTCGGTCCGTCCGGCGCCCATCAATCCGGCCAGGGCCACCACTTCGCCGCGTCTGACCTGGAAGGAGACGTCACGATAAGCGGGTTCACGGGTCAGTCCGGAGACCTCGAGGAGGATTTCGTCAGTCGGCGGCGTACGCTGCGGGAAGATGTCGGCGAGTTCGCGTCCGACCATCATCGCGATGAGTCGGGCGGGGTTCAGTTCGGTCGCGGACGACGTGCCGACCAATCGG
>RGES01000176.1 GCA_009917805.1 Verrucomicrobiota bacterium | reverse complement strand
TATTTGAAGACCAAGATGCCGCAGTATGGCGCCGCCACCGCGGAACTCGACAAACTGCTCGGCGTCGCCGACGCGCGTGCCGCCGTGAAGTTCGCAGGCGGCGACGACACCGCCGGACGCAAGCTCATGGGCACGCAGGGCGGGGCCGGTTGCATCACCTGCCACCGCTGGGGAGATCGTCCCTCGCTCGGCATCCAGGGGCCCGACCTCAGCAACCTCGCCGCCCGCCTGCAGGAAGGCTGGCTGCGTGAGTATCTCATCAACCCGGCGGCCTATCGTCCGGGCACGCTGATGCCTTCCTTCTGGCCGGCCGGGAAGTCCTTCAACCCGTCGATCCTCGGCGGCGACACCGACAAGCAGATCGCCTCCATCTTCAAGTTCGTCGAAAGCGCCAACGGCGAGCCCGAAGGGTTTCCCCAGAACCGTAACGGCGAGTTCGAGATCGTGCCCAAGGACCGGCCCGTCGTGCAGCGCGCGTTCCTCGACGGCGTGGGCGTGCGCGCGATCCTCGTCGGCTTCCCGACCGGCGTGCACCTCGCCTACGATGGCGACAAGGGCGGACCGGGGCTTGCGTGGAAGGGGCGCTTCTTCGACGCCTACCTGACCTGGTTCTCGCGCTTCCCGACGTTCGAGAAACCGTTGGGCGAACAAGTCGTCGCCTGGCCTAAGCCCGCCGGTCGCTTCCTGGGCTATCGTCTCGATGGCAAGGGCAACCCCACGTTCCTGAACGAACAGGGCGGCGTGAAGGTCGAGGAGAACTACGAAGGCATCGAGCATGGCCTGCGCCGCACCGTCACCTGGGCGCCCACGCCGGACTTCAAGCCGACGATCACGCATCCCGCGGAGCTGACGCCGAAGGAAGAATCAACCGCCGAAGGCCGCCGGGTCTTCACCTATCTCTGGAAATGAAAGCCACGATCGCAGCCCTTCTTGCCGCCGCCTCGCTTTCCGCGGCGTCTTACGACATCGCCGATATCCTGACCGCGAGCACCACGCTCGATACGCGCGCTAAGGATTGGAAGCCCGGCGACGGACTGGCGCTCGAGGTCAGCGGCATGGACTGGACCGCCGACGGCAAGCTCGCGCTCTCCATCCGCAAAGGAGAGGTCTGGCTGCTGGACGGCGTCCTCGATCCCAAGCCGAACAAGGTCAGCTACAAGCTCTTCGCTTCCGGCCTGCATGAACCGCTCGGCCTGCTGCGCGACGGCAAGGATCTCCTCGTCACGCAGCGCACCGAGACCACGCGCCTCCGCGATACCGACGGCGACGGCGTCGCCGACGAATACCTCACCGCCGGCGCCGGCTGGAACGTCTCGGGCGCCTATCATGGTTACGCTTACGGCCCTAAGCGCGACGGCAAGGGCCAGCTCTGGGTCACGCTCAACGTGGACATGGGCGACCATTCCGACAACAAGGCGCCTTGGCGCGGTTGGGGCGGCATCCTCGGCCAGGACGGCAGGTTCGTCCCGATGGCGGCCGGCATGCGTTCGCCGTGCGGCCTCGGCACGAACCTCGCCGGCGACATGTTCTGCGTCGATCAGCAGGGCACCTGGATCCCGACCACGCCGATCTATCACCTCCGCAAGGGCGCGTTCTTCCTGAATCCCGAGGGCATCGCCTCCGAGAAGCTGCCGGACTCGCCGCTCAAGCTGTCCGCCAAGGTTCCCGAGAAGCGTCCGTACCCCGAAGCCCTGCAGGCCTTGCCCGAGATGCGCCCGCCGGCCGTCTGGATGCCTTATAACAAGATGGGCCGCAGCGGCACCGATCTCGCCACGTGCGCGGCCGGCGGCAAGTTCGGCCCGTTCGACGGGCAGATGTTCGTGGCCGAGTTCACCGACGCCAAGATCAGCCGCGTCTTCCTGGAAAAGGTCGACGGCGAATATCAGGGCGCCTGCTTCCCGTTCGTCGGCGGCTTCGCCTCCGGCATCGTGCGCCTCAGCTTCGCGCCGGACGGCTCGCTCATGGTCGGCATGACCAGCCGCGGCTGGTCTTCGCTGGGCACCAAGGCCTACGGACTGCAGCGCCTCCGTTACAACGGCACCGTGCCTTTCGCCATCAAGGAGATGAAGGCCAAGCCCGACGGCTTCGAACTCACCTTCACCAAGCCTGTCGACGTCGCGCGCGCCGGGGACGTCGCCTCGTACCGCATGACCAACTACACGCTCTTCTATTCGGGCGCGTACGGCAGCGACGAGATCCAGGCCGCCCCGAACGGCATCGTCTCGGCCAAGGTCGCTTCGGACGGGCTCAGCGTACGCCTCAAGGTCGACGGGCTCCGCGAGCTCTACATCCACGAGCTGCACGCGGATGGCCTGCGTTCGGCGGCCGGCGAATCGCTCGACCATGCGGACGCGTATTACACGCTGAACCGCCGGCCGAAGAACTGACTCGCAACGGGGAGGTAATCCTTTCCTCTTGGGGGCTTGGATAACTCGCCGACCATCCGCGCCGAAATCGGCCCCACGCTCAAGCTGGCGATCCCCATCATGCTGGGGATGCTGGGCTACGGCCTGATGTTCGTCGTCGACGTCGCCATGGCCGGTCACCTCGGCGAGACCGCGCTGGCCGCGTCGGCCCTGGCTTCGAACCTCAATTACATCCCCTATGTCTTCGGCATCGGGGTCGTCGGCGCCATCGCCGTCTACCAGTCGCAGGACAACGGCGCCGGCGTCGAGGAATCGTCCCCCGCCATCCTGCGGCATGGCATGGTCCTCGCCGTCGCCATCAGCGTCGTCGCCGCGGTCGCCTCGCATTGGGCGGCGCAGTTCATCCCGTTGCTCGGTTCGTCGGAGGCGGTCTCCGCCGAAGCGCAGCAGTTCTTCATCCTCATGTCCTGGGCCATGGTGCCCGGGCTGGCTTTCCATGCCTTGCGCGGCCACCGCGATTCGCAGCACCAGCCGTGGATCTCGCTGGCGTGGCTGAGCGCCGGCATCCTCGCCAACATCTTCTTCAACTGGCTGTGGATGTTCGGCCATTGGGGCTTCCCGGCGATGGGTCTCGCCGGCGCCGGCTGGGCGACGATCGTCGCCCGTCTCGTCATGCTCATCGGCCTGTGGTGCACGCCAGGCCGGGGCGAAGTCCGCTGGGCGGACGGCCTGCAGATGGCCGTCTTCCGTCGCCTCATGAAGACCGGCTGGCCGGCGGGACTCCATAGCCTCAGCGAAGTCGGCATCTTCGCGATCGTCCCCGTCATGGCCGGTTGGATCAACGCCACCGCGCAGGCCGCGCATCAGGTCGCCATCAGCACCGCCTCGGCCGCGTTCATGTTGCCGCTCGGGCTCGGGATCGCCGCCGGTATCCGCGTCGGCGAAGCCTACGGAGCAAAGGATCCGCGCAAGGTGCAGGCCATCGGGCTCGGCGCCTTGATCATGGGCGGGCTCATCATGGCCGCCTACGGACTGGGCATGATCCTCCTGCGCCCGTTGCTCATGGCGACGTATGGCGTCGCCGGGACCGAGACCGCCGCCTTGGCTTCGACCTTGCTCATCTTCGCCGCCGTGTGGGCGCCCTT
>RGES01000175.1 GCA_009917805.1 Verrucomicrobiota bacterium | reverse complement strand
AGGTGTTGCGGCCGATGTTCAGCAGGATCGCGGTGACGCCGGCCAGGCCGATCAGCGCGATCCGGCGGAGCAGCGCGCCCGGGAAGCCGCCTTCGAGGAAGACCGCGCCGAGGAAGGCGCCGGCGAAGACGCAGGCGGACAGCGAGCGGATGCCGGAGCAGGCCTCGGCCACGCCGACGGCGTCGCCGTTCGGGAAGACGATCGTGTTGCCGCTGACGCGGATCGCGTGGTCGTTGGCGCGCAGGATGCCCGAGACGATCTCGGTGACGTTGGTGAGCAGCTCGCCCTTGATCTGATTGTCGACGAGGTAGAGGAACGGGCCGGAGATGAGCCAGACGCCGGCCGGGAAGAGCAGCAGCCCGACGGCGGACCAGCGCGAACGGGCCGTGGCTTCGCTCTCCTGCGGTCCGCGCACGGAAACGAAGGCGAACGCGAGCGCCGCTCCGGTCAGGCCGAACGAGATGGCGAGCGTCGGGCCGATGCCGGTGCCGAAGATCGCGCGCGCGGCGGCGCCGAAGCCGAAGAGGGTGAGCGAGCCGAAGGCCAGGAGTTGCGCGAGGACGAGCGCGCCTTTCGACGAAGGGCCCGACGGCTCCGAACGCGCGCCGGTGACGAGCGCACGGAAATCTTCCCAGCGGTCCCAGAGCACGTAAGCCGAGAAGAACGGCACGAGGTAGCCGAAGGTGTAGTCGTCCTTGGTGCTCCAGACGGCCCACTGGTCCCAGGTCGTGAACGCGGCCATGCCGACGAGCAGCAGGCCGAGGCCTCGCGTCGTGCCGTCGAGCTTCGACTGGGCGTCCGCGGACATCAGAACCGGGGCACCGCGGCCAGCAGCGTCTTCGTGTAGGCCTGCTGCGGGTTGCCGAGGATCTCGGCCGGCGTGCCTTGTTCGACGATCCGGCCCTTGGACATCACGAGGATGTGGTCGCTCACGTGTTCGACGACCGCGAGGTCGTGGGCGATGAAGAGGTAGGTGAGGCCGAGCTGTTCCTGGAGGTCCTGCAGCAGGTTGACGACTTCGGCCTGGACGGAGACGTCGAGCGCCGAGACGGGTTCGTCGCAGATGATGAGTTCCGGCTGGACCGCGAGGGCGCGGGCGATGCCGATGCGCTGGCGTTGGCCGCCGGAGAATTCATGGGGGTGTCGACGCAGGTGTTCGGCCGGGAGCTGGACGCTGCGGAGGAGTTCCGCGCAGCGGGCCTCGCGGTCGGCGCGCGTCATGCCCGGGAAGTGGATCTCGAGCGGCTCCGACAGGATGCTGAGGATATCGGCGCGAGGGTTGAGCGAGTTATAAGGGTCCTGGAAGATCATCTGGATCTTCTTGCGCCACGGCAGGAAGGCCGCGTTGGAGAGGGCGCCGATGTCCTGGCCCTGGTAGGTGATCTTGCCGGCGGTCAGCGGCGCCAGCTTCACGATGGCGCGTCCCGTCGTCGTCTTGCCCGAGCCGGATTCGCCGACGAGCCCGACGGTCTTGCCTCTCGGCACCACGAACGAGATGCCGTCCACGGCCTTCTTCGGGAGGGCCTTCTGGAAGAACCAGTTGGCGCGGCCGGGGTAATGGACGGAAAGGTCGCTGACTTCGAGAAGGGTGTCGCTCATCGGGAGACCTTGAGTTCGTCGGACAGGGTGGTGAGGCGGCGGCGCCGCTGGCCGAGGCGCGGGATGCAGGCGATCAAGGCCTTGGTGTAGGGGTGCGACTGCGTGAGCATGATCTGCTCGACCGGGCCTTGTTCGACGATGCGCCCTTTCCACATCACCGCGACCTTGTCGGCGAAGCGCGCGATGATGCCGAAATTGTGGGTGATGAGGATGATGCTCATGCCGCGTTCACGGCGCAGCCGGGCGAGCAGGTCCATGATCTCCTTCTGGATGGTGACGTCGAGCGCGGTGGTGGGTTCGTCGGCGACGAGGATCTTCGGATCGCAGGCGAGCGCCATCGCGATCATGGCGCGTTGCTGCATGCCGCCGGAGAGTTCATGCGGGTATTGGTTCGCGACGCGCTCGGGGTCGTTGATATGGACCTCGGCGAGCGAGCGGAGGACCTCGGCCTGGACGTCCTTGATCTCCGGGCGGTGCAAGGCGACGGCTTCGCCGATCTGGAAGCCGATGGTGTAGACCGGATTCAGGGAGGTGCCGGGTTCCTGGAAGATGTAGGCGATCTTGCCGCCGCGGACCTTGGCCAGCCTTTCCTCGGGCAGCCCGAGCAGCTCTTCGCCGCTCAGTTTCACGGAGCCGGAGAGGCTGCAGGACGGTTCGGGGGGCAGCAGCCGGGTCAGCGCCAAGGCGGAGACCGATTTGCCCGAGCCGGATTCGCCGACGACGGCGAGGACCTCCCCGGCGGCGAGCTCGTAGCTGACGCCTTGGGCGGCGACGGTCGCGCGGTCACCGGTGCGGAAGGTGACGCAGAGGTCCTGGACTTTCAGGAGAGGCTCGGCGGACATGGGCGACAACATAGGTCGGGCAAGGGCGAAGGGGAAGGAAGAACCATGGTCATTCGGTGCGCCAGCGGTCCTCGACGACGGTCTTCGGCGCGCCGCGCACCTTGCCGGCGCGGAAATCCTTGAGGTCGATCTCGCGCTGCTTGGGGTCGAGCCAGAAGAGGCCGTATTGGCCGGGGTCTTCGGCGCCCCGCACGTCGAAGCCGGCCGGGAACTTCACCCAGTCCCAGTGGGCGATGCGGTAGCCGGGGACGCGGAAGCCGGGGATGAAGTCGGCGAGGTCGTGGATGCGGCGCTGCATGGCATGCGACAGCTTGATCATCTCGTCCTCCTCGGTCGCGGCCCGGAAACGGTCGATCAGCTTCGAGAGCTCCGGGTCGTCGATACCGGTGATGTTGTTCGTCTGGCGCTTGGGCACCTTGCGTCCGTCGGCGAGCACCTCGACGGCGTTGTCGGTGTGGTGCGATTCCCAGAGGGCGGGCAGGCGGCTGGACACCGACCAGGCCCAGAAGACGATGTCGTGGTTCTTCTCCATGACCTTGCGATACAGGGTCGTGTGCTCGAGCGTCTCCGGCCGGTACTCGACGCCGCAGCGACGGGCCGATTCGACGAGGGTGGCGAGGTATTTGCGACGGTCGGACGTGTCGAACGTGAGGCGGAAGGAGAGCCGTTCGCCGGCGTCGTTCACCAGGATGCCGTCGTCGCCCATCCGGGTGAAGCCGGCCTTGGCGAAGGCGGCGCGGGCGAGTTCGGGCGAATAGCGCCGCGGGCGGATCGACGGGTCGGTGAACTTGCCGAGGCCTTCGCTGAACTGGTTGAGCCGCTCGTAGTCTCCTCGGTAGAAGCCGTCGATGACGCGCTGGAAGTCGGTGGCGTGCTGGAGGCCGACGCGGACGTTGAGGTCGGACAGCAGGGGTTTCTGGGTGTTGAGGTAGAGGCCGTAGGGCGGCCGGGGGATGTCGTTGAAGAACTGCGCCTTGGTCAGGTAGCCGTTCAGGTAGGCTTTCTTCTCGTTGGTGCCGTACCAGTAGCGCGGCATCATGATCGGCATGAAGTCGATCTCTCCGGCGAGCATCGAGGCGTAGGCGCTGTCGAGTTC
>RGES01000174.1 GCA_009917805.1 Verrucomicrobiota bacterium | reverse complement strand
GGGTAGGGCCGACCATCCTTGGTCGGCCGCGCGGCCAAGCAGGGATGCTTGGCCCTACCCATCGTTGGTCGTCTGGCGGGTTGCGGGGCGGCCCGCGATAGGCAGGGTGGGGTCATGGCCAAACGTAAAAGCATCGCTCAACGTATCGTCTATGCCGGCCTGCTGATGCCCTTGAAGTATTTCAGCCCGGCGGACAAGAACCGGGTCTTGCGCGCCAACGGCGAGGGGAAGAAGTCTCCGAAGCAGGTCATCTATGTCGGCGAGACGGGCCTGACGACGGAGGAGCGCTATCTGCAGCACCTGCTGAAGTACAACTCCCAGCGCGGTTGGATCTATAAGTACGGTATCCGTCCGCTCGAGCTGTCGTCTCGCTTGGCGGATCTCGATGGCCTGAAGCCCGCGGTGAAGCGGGAGATCTATAGGCTCTCTCGTCCCTTGCGGACGGACTCGAAGGTGCGTGAGGCCGCCGTGGCGGAAATCTTCCGTCGCGAAGGATTCTACGTGGTGTCGGCCTGAGGGGGCCCGTGGGTAGGGCCGACCATCCTTGGTCGGCCGCGCGGCCAAGCAAGGATGCTTGGCCCTACCCATTTCAGGTATTGGCGGGTAGCGGTTGGGAGCGGCGGAGAGACAACGAGGGCAGCACGCGGTGCTGCCCCTACCACGGAGTTGCAGCAGGAAGGCCGGAGGGTAGGGTGAGCGTATGAAGCGGCTACCCCTCGTGCTCATGATGATGTTCGGACTTGGCCTGTGCGCCGCCGACCTGCCGACGCTCGCCGAGGTCGTGGCGCCTCGCTTCGAGCGTTGGGATCTGGACCGCGACGGCGTGCTGAGCGGCGCCGAGCTGGACCGGGCGGTCGCCGACCCGCTGAACAAGGGCGACGAAGCCGCCGCCCTCGCCGCGTTGAAGCGGGCCGCGCGCAGCACGCGCGTGAAAGCGCCGCCGCTGACCTTGTCGTATGTCCGCGCCAACACGGCCGCGAAGCCGCCGGCCGATCAGCCCGACCTCGCCAAGATGTTCAAGGAAGGCCGGACGATCCTGGCGTCGGCCGCTTCCCGGCAGATCTTCGCCGAAGGCGCGCCCAGGCTCGAGACGATCCACCAGGGGAAGCTGGGCAACTGCTTCTGCCTCGCTCCGCTCGGCGCCATGGTCCACCGGGACCCGGCGCAGGTAAGCCGGCTGTTCGCCCAAGACGCCGACGGGGCCTATCGCGTGACGCTCGGCAAGCGGACGATCCGCATCCTGCCCCCGACCGACGCCGAACTGGCGCTGACTTCGTCCAACGAAGGCGCCGGGCTCTGGGTGAATCTTTACGAGAAGGCCGTCGGCACCGCGTTGAACGAGGCCAAGCCGGCCGAACAGCGGGCCGGCTCGCCGATGGACGTCCTCGCGAAGGGCGGTTCGGCCGGCACCATGCTCGAGTTCATCACCGGCCACGAGATCCGGCGGATCTCCTTCGCCTTCGCCAAGGACGCCAAGCTGACCGAGGCCGCGCGCGCCGCCCAGATCGCGGAACTCGTCGCGCAGATGGAGTCGGCGCAGCGCGATCGTCGCCTGATGACGTGCGGCACCCTCAAGGTCACCACGCCGGGGCTGACGCCTAATCATGCCTATGCGGTGCTGGGTTACGACGCGACGACCCGCATGGTCCGCCTCTGGAATCCCCACGGCGACGCCTTCGCTCCGCAAGGCGAGCCCGGGCCGACCACCGGTTACGTCAAGCAGGACGGCGTGTTCGCGATGCCCTTGCTCGCCTGGACGCAACAGTTCAGCGGGATGGCGTACGAGGTGCCGGCCGCGACGCCGAAGGCGGCTTTCGAGCAGGCCGAGGTCTTCCCGTTCGGGATGGACGACGTGAAGGTCTACCGCATCCCGGGCCTGCTGGTCACGCCGAAGGGCACGCTGCTCGCCTATTGCGAGGCGCGTCGCGACGGTAAGTCCGACTGGGGCGAGATCGAGGTGCGGGTGCGACGTTCCGTCGACCGCGGGGCCACGTGGTCGAAGTCGGCGCACGTCGCCCACCTGGCCGGTCGCCTCGAGGGCAATCCGCACAAGCCGGTCGGCGGCGAGCATGAGCAGACCGTCAACAATCCCGTGATGGTCGCCGATGCCAAGACCGGCGCGATCACCTTGCTCTACTGCGTGAACTACGCGCGCGCCTTCCAGATGCGTTCGACGGATGACGGCCTGAGCTGGTCGGCGCCGACCGAGATCACCGGCGTCTTCGAGCCCTTCCGGAAATATCAGGACTGGAAAGTCATCGCGACCGGCCCCGGGCACGGCATCCAGCTCCGCTCCGGCCGTCTCGTCGTCCCGGTGTGGCTGGCTTACGGCAAGGTCGGCGACCATGGCCCGTCGTTCGCCGGCACGATCTACAGCGATGACGCCGGATCGACCTGGCAGGCCGGCGCGGTCGCCATGCCGAACCAGCCCGACATCGGCGGCCCGAACGAGTCCAACGTCGCCGAACTCGCCGACGGACGCGTCATGCTCATCTCCCGCACCACCGCGGCGCCCAACCGCAAGCTGGTCGCCTTCAGCGCCGACGGCGCGACCGACTGGACGAAGCCGACCTTCCACGCGGACCTTTGGGAGCCGGTCTGCATGGCGAGCCTGCTCGCGATGCCGGGCGCGCGAGAACCTCACCGTGATGTTGAGCGAGGACGACGGGAAGACCTGGCCCGTCCGTCGGACGATCGAGGCCGGTCCCTCGGCCTATTCCGACCTCGGAGCCGATGGTCGCCTGATCTACTGCCTCTACGAAGGCTCGGCCGGGATTCGCCTCGCCCGCTTCGAGCTCGGCTGGTTAAAGTCAGGCCGATGAACCGTCTCGCCTCGCTCTGCCTGCTTGCCTGGGCCGTTTGCTTGTCCGGTGCCGAGACGATCACGTTGCCCGTCCGGTTTCATCTCACCCAAGGGGCGAAGATGACCGTCAAAGGACAGGTGATGGAAAATTGGGTGCAGCCGGCGGACCTCACGGGCCCGGTCCTCGCGGAGGTGAACCGCATCTGGAAGCCGGCCGGCATCCAGTTCGTGGTGGAGCGGGCCCAGGCCGAGCCGCTGCTCAAGCCGGCCGATTTCGCGCAGCTGCTCCGCGTGGTCGAGAACGCCAAGCGCGGCGAGGAAGAGGTCGCCGGCTCCGGTCGCACCGCGGCCATCGCCAAACTCCTCGATCCGGCGCAACGCCATCGCACCGCGCTGAACGTCTACCTGTTGCCGTACATCGGCGCGACCTATCAAGGGTATGCGAACCTCGGCGGCAACCAGGCGGTAATCGGCGTCTGGACGGACAAGGCGTCCAGGGGCGAGAAGCCGCCGGTGAAGGCCTTGCTCGTCGAGCCGGAGCCGATGAAGGTCGGTTCCCTGGCCCGGACCATCGCGCATGAGCTGGGGCATAACCTCGGCCTGGTGCATCCGGAAAAGTCGGAGGTCTCCGGGGTCGGCCGGCTCATGGGCGGAGGCCGGCAAGGCTATGCGTTGACCGAGGAGGAAATCGCCAAGGCTCGCCAGACCGCGCAGAAGCACGCCGGGAAGTGAGCCGATTTGGGTT
>RGES01000173.1 GCA_009917805.1 Verrucomicrobiota bacterium | reverse complement strand
CAGATGCCGCACCCCGCCCACCAGCACGCCGACGAGGAGCTGCTGATCGTGAAGGAAGGCACCGTCGAGGCGCTCGTGGCCGGCGACTGGGTCAAGCTCGGCCCCGGCTCGGTGATCTTCCAGGCCGCCAACATCGACCACGCCATCCGCAACGTCGGCGAAGGCCAGGCGACTTATCACGTCATCAAGTGGAACTCGCCGGGCATGCTGGCCAAGCGCGAGGCCGCGAAGGCCGCGGCCAAGGCCGCCGCGAAATAAGCCAAAGAAAAAGGGCGTCCCGAGGGACGCCCTTCTGCTTGCTCCGAACTGGGGGACTTAGATGGCGGCAGGGCCGCGCTCGCCGGTGCGAATGCGGATGACGTCGGTGAGTCCGAGGACGAAGATCTTACCGTCGCCGATCTTGCCGGTCTGGGCGGCCTTGGAGATCGTGGCGATGGCCTTCTCGACCTGCTCGTCAGCGACGGCGGCCTCGATCTTCACCTTGGGGAGGAAATCGACGGTGTATTCGGAACCGCGGTAGATCTCCGTGTGACCCTTCTGGCGGCCGAAGCCCTTGACTTCAGTTACGGTCATACCCTCGATGCCGATTTCGGCGAGGGCGTCCTTAACTTCTTCAAGTTTGAAGGGTTTGATGATGGCGACGACGAGCTTCATGGTGGTGTGTTTAGGTTGGGTTAGGCGTTCGGTTGAGCAAGACCACTTATGCATCCCCCGTGCCAAGTGCCGGGAAAGGGGGGCAGGTCTTACGATTGAGTATTTTTAAGCAGCACTTCCGACACGCCAGCCAGTTTTTCGACAGATTTGAGGCCTGGTGCGAGTTCTACCCCGCTATTTAGGTCAAAAAAGGATGCCCCGGACTTGGCCGCCGCCGCGATATTGTCCGGACCGAGGCCGCCGGCCAGGATCCAGCCCAGCTTGGCGGAGAGGGCCTTCGGGTCGCACTCGGCCTTGGCCGGGTCGAAGTGGGCTTGGACGATGGCGAAGCCTTCGGCGAGGAGCGCGACGGCCTCGGCGACGGTCGGGTTGACGGTCACGGCCACGCGCTTGTCGGCGGGAATCTCCCGGAGCAGCGTGGCCCGCGCGGCGGCCGGCACGAAGCGCGGCGAGCCGCTCCAGCAATTGATGCCGAGGAAATCGGCGCCCTGGGCGAGGGCCATGGCGGCGTCGGCGGCGCGGGTGATCCCGCAGACCTTGATGCGCGCCGGGCCGATCATGCGAGCGCGGCGACGACGGCGTCGCGGATGGCCTTGGCGGTCGGGGCGGCAGCGGTGCCGGCGAGAGGGATGCCGGCCTTGCGCAGCGCGTCGGCGGTGGTGGCGCCGATGGCGACGGCCTTCGGCTGGCGCGCACCGGTGTCCGGACGCAGCGAAGCGGCCTGGTGCAGGAAGGATTCCACGGCGGACGGGCTGGCGAAGACGATGACGTCGGCGCCGCGGCGACGGAACTCGGCGGCCTCGGGGGACTCGGCGACGGACTTCTCCTCGGTGGCGTAGACCTTGATGACGTCGACGATCGCCATGGCGCCGTCGGCGAGCAGGCGCGGCAGCTCGGGGGTGTTGAGGTTGCCGGTGACGACGAGGATCTTCTGGTTCTCGACGTCGTGCTTGGTCATCAGCTCGCGGCCGAGCGAGAGCGCGTCGTTCTGCGTGGCGGTGAGGTCGGAGTCGAGGTGGTACTGGCGCAGGGCCTTCTCGGTCGCGGGGCCGAGGCACGCGAAGCGCACGCCGCCGACGGAACGGATGTCGGTGAAGCGCTCGAAGAAACGGTCGAAGAAGCCGCGCACGCCGTTGGCGCTGGTGAAGACGAGCCAGTCGTATTCGCCCATGGCGTCGAGGACCTCGCTCAGCACGGTGTCATCGGGCTCGAACTTGATCTCGAGCAACGGCAGTTCGGAGACCGCGGCGCCGGCTTCGGTGAGCGCGGACTTCCAGTCGGCGCCGCGTCCTTCCGGACGGGTGAGGACGACGAGGCGGTCGCGGAGGGGAAGTTTGCTCATGTTCAGCGGGGCAGGATCTGGCGGAGGATGTCGTCGGCCAAGGCGGAGGCCGCGGCGAGGTCGGTGACGGGGAAGGCGAAGTCGCGGCGACCGAAGTCGGCGCGGAAGAGGTGCACGCGACCCGCGGCGTGGTGGCACGCGAACGCGGTGTGACAGCCTTCGCCGAGCTTGGCGAGGAACAGGCGCTCGACGGTGACCGAGTAGGTCGTGGCGGCGCAGCCGGCGGCGGCGAACTGCGCGACTTCGGCCGAGCGGGACTGGATGGCGACGGCGCCCTGGCCGGCGGCGGGCACCATGGCTTCGAGGGCGACGGGCTCGAACGCGAGGCCTGGCCATTCCTTGATGCCAAGGCGGTTGAGGCCGGAGGCGGCGAGGTAGGAAGCATCGGCGTCTCCGTTGGCGAGCTTCTTGAGGCGGGTGTCGACGTTGCCGCGGAGCTCGGTCCACTGCGCCTGCGGGAAGGCGAGGGCGCCTTGCGCGCGGCGGCGCGGGCTGCCGGTGGCGATGAGCTTCGGGCTGGAGACGTCGCTGCGGCGTACGAGCACGTCGCGCGCGTCCTGACGCGGCAGGCAGACGGCGATGGCGAGGCCGGCGGGCATCTCGGTCGGGAGGTCCTTGGAACTGTGGATCGCGAGGTCGGCTTCGCCGCGCAGGAGGGCCTGCTCGAGCTCGGCGGTGAAGAGGCCTTTGCCGCCCTGCTTCTCGAGCGACCAGCTCGCCTGGCGGTCGCCGGTGGTCGTCAGGATGCGGATTTCCGTGGGGCGACCAGCCAGACCACGCGGTCGTAAGGGTCCTTCACCAGCCCGAGGTAGACCTCACCACCGCGGTACGAGAGGATGCAGGCGGCGTAGAGCGCGCCGGCGGCGAGGAGGAGGGAGAACGCCTGGACGACGCCATAGGCGCGGGAGTCGTCTTCGGTGAGTTCGGTGGACACGCCGTCAGCAAAGACGCCCCCTGCCGGACTTCCAAGTTTCAAGTTTCCCGGGGCGGGAATAATCCGCCCCGGGAGACTTGGCTCAGTGGCCGCCGAGGCCTTCGTGCTCCTTGATGTACTCCTGCTTCAGGCCCAGGGCTTCCGGGGCGTGCAAGACGAGCATCTTCATGCGCACGTCAGCCGGGACCGTGGAGGCCGTGGCCTTCGAGACCACGATCATCAGGACGATCGACAGCGGGACGGCCCAGATGGCGGGCTGTTCGCAGAGGATGCGGGCGAGCGGGTGCGCGACCCAGAGGTCGGCCAGCGACTGCACGGCGTAGACGTCGGACAGCGTGGTGAGGAAGATCGAGCCGAGGGCGAGGAGGCCGCCGACGAGCATGCCGGTGGCCGCGCCGCGCATGGTCATGCCGCGCCACCAGACGCTCATGAAGAGCAGCGGGAAGTAGCTGGCCGCCGCGATGGCGAAGGCCTGGCCGACGAGGTAGTTGATGTTCAGCTTCTCGACCTGCGTGCCGAGGCCCACGGAGACCACGCCGATGATGACGGCGGCCCACTTGAAGGCCTTGAGACGCTGCTCAGGCGAGGAGTCCGGCTTGAGCATGCGGCCATAGATGTCGTGCGCGAGGGCGCTGGACATCGAGACGAGCAGGGCGGTGGCGGCGATGCGG
>RGES01000172.1 GCA_009917805.1 Verrucomicrobiota bacterium | reverse complement strand
CTTCACGACCTCATCGGCCTCCGCCAAGGTGCGCACGAACGGCTTTTCGATATAGATACCTTTCACGCCGGCTTCGATGGCGGCGACGATCATGTCCCGGTGCTCATGGATATGCCGGGCGCAGATCGCGGCGATATCCGGTCTGGTCTCGGCCAGCATCGCCCGGTAATCCGCAAAAGCTCTCACGCCGCCGAGCTTCTTGGCTTCGGCGGCCAGGCCCTTGGGATCCGCATCGGCGACGGCCACGATGGTCGTCTGCGGAATCTTCAGCCAGACGGCGTCCTCGCCGTGGCCGTAGTTGCCCTGGCCGGTATGACCGATGACCCCGACTGTCAGGGGGCGGTCGGCCGACTGGGCGCGCAGGATCGCGGCGGACAGGGCCATCGCCGTGGCGGTGAGGAAATCGCGACGTTTCATGGGGTGCCAGATTGCTGTGCTTTATCATTAATCTAGCAACTTGATAAGGGCGCGGTTGTCCTTAGGCATCCCGCCGATGCGCCCCCGCTCCCTCGCCCTGGCCCTCCTCATGGCCGCGCCCGTCTTCGCGGCCGAACTGACCGGCTACGCCGACCTGCAAGCAGCCCTCGACGCCCAGCCGGGCAAGGTCCTCACGCTCCCCGCGGGCGACCATCGTATCTCCCGCAAGCTGGTCCTCCGCGGAGACGGCGCCGGCCTCGTCGGCCCAGGCCGCATCATCCAGGAAAACCCTGACGAGCCGGTCCTCGAAATCGACGGACTCAAGGATGTCCTGCTGCGCGACGTGACGCTGACCCGCGCCCCGGGCAAGACGGTCGCGCGCAAATCTGCCCTGCTGGCCATCCGCTGCGCCTACCTGCGCATCGACCAAGTCCGCATCCTCGACAATCAGTCGCCGACCGGCGCCCTCGCCCTGCGTGAATGCCGCTTCGCCCGGGTGACCGGTTGCCTCATCCGTAATTATATGCGGGTTTCCGTGGATGACCGTACCCACAGCCCGGATTGGGGCTACGCCTTCAACTGCACCGACGGCACCGGCATCCAGGTGACGGCGAGCCAAGGGACGCTCCTGGAAGGCAACACGGTGGTCGAAGATATCTATCGTCCGACGGAAGCCCTGAAGCAGGCGCATCAGCTGGGGGTCTGGACGAAGAAGAACCCGCACAAGGGCAATCTTGTCAGCCAATCCGCCTGGGACGGCGGCTACACCGACAGCTGGCAGCAAGGTTCCGGCATCGTGGTGACCTCACCCGAGGCCAGCGACCTGACCCGCATCCTCGGCAACCATATCGAGAACGCCGCCCAAGGCATCGATCTGCACGCGGACCACGTGATCGTCGCCCATAACGTGATCGTGAACAGCTTCATGGGGATGAAGGCGATGCATGGCTCTCGTAATGTGCTCATCACGGGGAATCAGTTCGTGAAGAACGCCCTCTGGGCCATCGGCCTGATGCCGGGCGCCGCCGCCCATCCAGGCCAGCCCGACAAGCCCGAGACGGCCAACGCCGACGGCGGCTCCGTCATCTCGGCCAACATCATCTCGGATTTCGGACATGGTGACGCGCATTGGATCTGGGGCGACGAACGCTCGCCGTTCAAGTTCGACACGGGCCAGCAACCCGACGACCCGCCTCTGACCGACGTCGTCATCCAAGGCAACCTGCTCCACTGCGTCGGGCCGCCTCGCTACCGTTACGCGGTCATCATCGCGGGCCCGGTCGACGGACCGAAGACTCCCCGCGGACTCCGCTTCCAGGGCAACAGCCTGGCGCCCGGCAAGGACGGCATCGCCAATCGCAAGCTGCCGGAGTGATCAACGCGCGCCAATCGAACGCGCGTTCCTGAGGAAATAGAAGCGACCGTCTTCGGCGCCGCCGAGGAAATCCGGGACGCCGTCGCCGTCGAAGTCGACGGTGGTCGGGCTGACGTCATGGCCTTCGATGTTCTGCTTCACGAGCGGGCCTTCGTCCTTGAACAGCCAGTTGCCATCCTTGAAGCCGACCTGATGCAGGAAATTGGCGCTGGAGGAATTGAGCAGGAAATCGGCGTTGCCGTCGCCATCCCAATCGGTGACGCACAGCTTGCGGCGCCCGCTCTTGCCGGCGGTACCTTTGCTGAGCTGGAGCGGCTTGCCGTTCTCGTCGCAGAACGCCCGGCGGGGCGACAGGAGGACGAGTTTTCCATCGACCTTGGCCCGCTCGAAGTACGCCAGATAGCCTTCTTGATCCAACATGACGAGGTCCATGAGCCCATCCTTGTTCCAGTCCACGGCCACGGGTGTCGTCCGCCATTGGGTGAGCAAGGCCTTGCCCTGCGGTTTCATCCAACCCCAGGCCAGCGCAGGCTGCGGTCCGTTCCACTCGACCTCGATGGGCTGAGCGGCGGCGAGCTTGGGTTCCTTACGGGTGCCGATGTTCCGATACCAGACCACTTTGCCGAGGATGGAATTGACCAGCAGGTCGGGCAGGCCGTCGCCGTCCCAATCTGCGACGGATTGGGTGGTGTAACCCCACTTGGCCTCGGCGGGCCCTTGGATGCTACCGTTGCTGCCCGCCATGATGCGCAGGGTCTTGCCCTCGGCCTGCAGGAGCTTGGGGGCGGCGAACTTGGGCTTGGCGACGCCGGGCCCGCTCAGGTTTTCGAAAAAGGCGATATAGCCTGCGGTATTGCCGACGATGAGGTCGATATCGCCATCGCCATCCCAATCGAAACCGACCGGGGTGGCGAGCGCGCCGAATTTCATGTCGTCGGCCTGCTGCTTGAAATACTTCGGCGGCAGGAACAGCGGCGTATGGTCGTCCGTGAACTTGCCGGTGTTCTCGATGAAGGCGACCCGGCCATCCTCGTCGCCGACGATGAGGTCGAGCTTGCCGTCCTTGTTCCAATCGAACGCCACCGGCGTGATCATCTCGAGATCCATGGTCAGCGGACGCGGTGAACCGGGCAGCGTCTTGGCCTCGAGCGTGGCCTTCCAAGCGGCGGAGCGCGCATCCTTGGTCACGCCAGGAGGCACGGTCAGCCGACGTCCGGCCGCATACTTGGGTTCGGTGCGCGTCCCGATGTTCTCGAAATAGGTGAAGCCGTCCAAGAACTCGCCGCAAAGGAGGTCAAGGTCGCCGTCGCCGTCAAAGTCGGCGAAGTTGGGCGAGGGCCAGCCGAAGGTCTCGAGATCCTGGCCCGCGGCCTGCACGCGTACGGGCTGCTGATACTTGGGCTTCTCGTTCGTGCCCTCGTTGCGGATGACATACACGAAGCCGCGCAATGGTCCCTTGGTCCAGACGCCCTTGGAATTGTAAGCGTTGTCCCAACCGTAGTCCGTCCAATCGCCTACCCCGACGATGATGTCGGTCTTTCCGTCGCCGTCATAGTCGACGACCTTCCACATGTTGGCGCGGACCTTGTTCGGATGGACGTTGCCAGGCAGGGGCAGCTTCTTGCCGAATTCGAGGCCGCTCTTGGCAAAATCAGGATACTCGACGCCCGGTGAAAGGACGCGCGGCCTGCCCTCCGCATCCCAGCTGAGCTCGACGTTCTGCAGGCCCTTGCTGATCCGCACGCCGGGCTTGAAAACGGGCATGGGCTTCTTCGCGGTATCCGCCCCTGCCGCGAAGACGTAGACGCCGTTCGACGGCTTGTCGGGACAGTTGACGACGAGTTCGAAATTTCCGTCGCCATC
>RGES01000171.1 GCA_009917805.1 Verrucomicrobiota bacterium | reverse complement strand
GAAGGGGTTTTAGGCGTAAAATAGGCCAAAAGTATCTCGCGGGGCTGGTTCGGCCTTCCCTGTCGGGGTCGCCTGCTTAATTCTCAGAGCATGAACCCTTTTCACCAAGGCGGCCAGTTCCCCGAGCCGGCAGACCCCGATGAAGCGCTTTCCAGGGAGCTGACCCGGAATCTGTCCAGGGGTCCGAGCTTACACGCCACGGCCTACGTGCATCCCCGGGCGGTGGTCATCGGCAACGTCACGGTCGGGCCCAAGGCGAGCGTCTGGCCCTGCGCCGTGCTGCGCGGGGACATCGCCTCCATCGAGGTCGGCGAAGGCAGCAATATCCAGGACGGCGCCGTCGTGCACGTCGCCGACGGCATGCCGGCCAAGGTCGGCGCCCGCGTCACCGTCGGGCATCTCGCGATGATCCACGCGTGCGTGATCGGCGACGAGTGCCTGATCGGCATGCACGCCACCATCCTCGACGGCGCCGTCATCGGCGCGCGCTCGATCGTCGGCGCCAATTCCCTCGTCACCAAGGGCACGCAGGTGCCGCCCGGTTCGCTCGTCATGGGGTCGCCGGCGAAGGTCGTGCGTCCCTTGACCGTCGCCGAGCAGGCGTCGTTGCCCGGTTGGGCGGAGAAGTACGTGAAGGTCGCCGCCCATCATCGTCGCTTCGATTGAGCGTCGTGCCGGCCAGTCAGGTCGTGCTCGGGTCCGCGGCATGGCGGGCGCGCCGCGCCGCGCACGAGGCCCGGGCCGATCGGCTCGTCGAGGCTCGGCGGGTCCGCGCCCAGAAGGGCGAGCGCGACCCCGTCGAAGATTTCCTCTTCACCTATTATCCGTTCCGCTTCGCGGCCGTCCGGCGCTGGACGCCGGGAGCCGGCGTCGCACTGCAGGATGCCGACGAACTCGCCGACGGTCGTCGTTTCCTGCGGGGCGCCGACGGGCTCGTGCGCGTGGCCTTGCCCGACGCGGCGCAGGCCGGTCGGCTCGCCTTCAGCCTGAAGCTCTGCCGGGCCGTCGCGACGCGGGCGGCCTTCCACGGCTGCTTCGGCCTGCATGAATGGGCGATGGTCTACGGCCAGGCCGACCAACGCCGGCATGGCTCCTGGCCTTTGCGGCTCGGCGCGGAGGGCACCGATGCCGTCGTGCGGGCGATGCCCGTGCGTTGCACGCATTACGACGCCTTCCGCTTCTTCACCCCGGGTGCGCGGCCGTTGAACAAGCTTACGCCCACGCTCGACGCGCGCGTCGACAACGAGCAGCCCGGCTGCGTGCATGTCACCATGGACCTCTTCAAGTGGGCGATGAAGGCGCAGCCGTGGGTCTCGGCGGAGCTCGCCGCGGACGCTTTCGAACTCGCGCACATCGCGCGGACCGTCGACATGCGCGCAAGCCCTTACGACTTCTCGGCCATCGGCCTGAAGCCCATCGCGATCGAGACCCCCGAAGGCCGGGGCGAATACGAAGCCGAGCAACGGAGGCTGTCCGCCTTGGCCGAGCCGGTGCGGGCGCGGCTCATCGCCGAGCTCGAGCGCGCGCTCGCCTGAGGCGCGGGCATGAAAAAGGCGGACCGAGTGGTCCGCCTTTCTTTTTCATCGGCCGGCCGTTCAGGGCAGGCGCTCGACGACGAGGTCCTTGTAGTCGACCTTGCAGCCCGGGTCGTGGGCCTGGATGGCGAAGGTGCCGTTGCCGAGCTTGCGGCCGGGCATGCCCTTCGGAGGGGTCCAGTCTTCCGGCTGGGTGAAGTCGACGGTCTGCTTGCCGTCGATCCAGATCTGGATGCGCTTTCCTTCGACGCGGATGTGGTATTCGAACCAGACGTTGTCGGGGGCGGCCGGCGTGTTCAGCACGTCGCGGACGGCATAGAGGCCGCCGGTACGCTTGATGTCCTTGTGGCTGCCGTTGACCTGGCACTCGTAGCCCTGCGAGGGCCAGCCCTTGTCTTCGTAGGCCGTGTGGAAGTAGAGGCCCGAGTTGGCGCCCGGATAGGTCTTCACCTTGGCCTTGAAGTCGAAGTTCGTGAAGTTGGCCTTGCCGTCGGCGCCGACGAAGAAGAGGTGACCCTGGCCGCCGCGGATCTGGAGGACGCCGTCCTCGACCTTGTAGGTGCCTTCGGGGGAATTCTTCGAGGCCTTCCAGCCCGCGAGGGACTTGCCGTCGAACATCTGGATCGTTTCACCGGCGAACGCGGCGTACGAGCTCAGGAAGAGCGCGGCCGTGGCCAGCAGGGTGGTGCGGAGGGGTGAGGAGCTCATGGGGTGGGCTTTAACGAAAGCGTTTTGCGGTGGCTGGCAAAGGTTAATTGGCGGGCCGGCGGAGGTTCGCGTAGATGACCGTGTGGGCGTTGGGACAGCCGCCGTCCTTTATGCGGCAAGCGACGAACCCTTGGGCGCGCAACGTCGCGTCTTCGGCCGGGTTGTTGTAGATCAGCACCACGTCGAGCCCGCGCAGCCTTCCCAGGAAGCGGCGCATCAGGCCGGGGCCGAACGGATTGTAGAGGTAGCAGAGCACGCGCCCGCCGAGCGGCGCGAAATCGAAGCGCTCCGCGTCGGCGGTCGTGATGAGGCCCGGGGCGCCGAAGCGCTTCGCGTGGTTGCGGCGGGCGATCGCGACCAGCGGCTCGTGGTAGTCGAAGCCGGCGATGCGTTGGGCGGAGCCGGCGCGCGCGCACAGTTCGGTCCAGCGCAGCACCGCCTTGCCTTTGCCGCAACCGACGTCGACGAACGCGAAGCGGTCGAACTCCGGACCGAGCAGCGTGCGCGTCTCGCGGAAGGCCCAGTCGATCTCGCTCGTCCACGAGGCCATGTAGAAGGTCCCCTCGGCGAAGCCGGCGGGCTCGGCACCGAAGTCCTCCTTCGGCACGCGGACGTGCGTGTCGGTGCCGCGACGGAGGTCGAAGGCGTGCGCCTCGCGGAAATAGCGCCACGGCAGCCATGGCCGACCGGAGGTCAGCATGCGCCAGTAGTCGCGCCAGCCGAAGGCGGGGGTTCGCATTCGGCCGCCGATTCAAGCGGCCCGCAGGCCCGAGGCAAAGGTTAAGTGAACACCTTGATGCCGGCTTCGCGCATCTCCAGCAGGCGCTTCTTCAGCGTCGAACGGTTGATGCCGAGGATCATCGCGGAGCGGAGCTGGTTGCCGCGGGTCTCTTCCATCGCGCGGCGGATCATCTCCATCTCGATGACCGTGAGGATGGATTTGCCGTCGTTCACGCGGCACTGCTTGTAGATCGTGTCGTAGGCCGGGATCAGGCCGGCCACGGGGGCGGCGGCTTCCGGCGAGGCGGCCGCCGGGGCGGGCGTCGCGGCGACGGGGGCCACGGCGGCCTTGCGGGGATTCAGGACGTCCTGCGGCAGGTCCTTCGGGAGGATCGTCTCGCCCTTGGCGAGCACGTTGGCGCGCTGCACGACGTTCTCGAGCTCGCGCACGTTGCCGGGCCAGTCGTAAGCGAGCAGGGCGTCGAGGGCTTCGTTCGAAAGGCGCTTCGGCTTGATCTTCTTCGCGGCGGCCTGGCGCTGCAGCATGTAGTCCACGAGCAGCGGCACGTCGCCCTTGCGGTAGCGTAGGGCGGGCAGGCGGATGCGGAAGACGTTGAGGCGGTAGTAGAGGTCTTCGCGGAACTGGCGGGTGGCGACCATCGCCTCGAGGTCCTTGTTCGTCGCGGCGACGAGGCGG
>RGES01000018.1 GCA_009917805.1 Verrucomicrobiota bacterium | reverse complement strand
ACGCCAAGCTGTTCGGCCAAGGTGAGCGGCGGTTTCACGGGGACGGGCACGGGCTTCTTCGGGCGACGCCAGAAGATGAGGGCGAAAAGCCAGAGGACCCAGAAGACGGCGAGCGCCACGAGGGTCGCCTGATAATGGCCGCGCACCTCGATGCCGATGTCCTCGGTCTCCTTGACGCGCGCCTCGAGCTCCTTCGAGAGCTTCGGGTCGCCCTTCACCTTGAAGGACGGCAGGCCGCTCAGGCTGCTGCCGTTGTCCGACATGAGGTATTCGATGAGGTCATGCTCGCCCTCGCGGTTCACGAGATAGCGGACGTCATAGACCTTGGCCCCGCCCTTCTCGGTGACCTGGGCGATGCGCACGTTGACCGCCACGCCGTAGCGGAACGGCTTCACGACGAGCCCGGGGCCGCTGTAGGTGATGATGGCGGCCTGCTCGACGCCGAGCGGCACCTTGAGGTTGTCCTCTTCCTGCAGGAACCACCAGGCGGCCACGATGACCACGCACACGGCCAGGCCCCGGAGGAGCCAGACGCGGAGCGATGTCTTCGATGCGGCCATGGTCAGCGGGCGGAGCGGCTCGCGAAGCCGCGGTTCTTCAGGAAGTAGGTCAGCTTGCCGAGGATCGGCTCATCGGTCCGCAAAGGGAGGTAATCGATGCCGAAGCGGCTGAGCTCGGCTTTCCAGCCGGAAGAGTCGACCTGGCGACGGCCGCCGAAAGCGACGAAGCCGCGTCCGGATTCGGCCTCGACGCCGCGGATGATGCCCGCGCCGCGTAAGCCCTGCTCGGCGGGATCCTCTAAGTGCAGCACGATGCAGTCATGCCGCTGGGCCAGCACCTGCAAGGCCGGGATGGCGTCGGGGTCGTGCAGGTCGCTCAGGACGATGACGGTGGTGCGCTTGGCGAGGGACGGCGCGAGCTCGCGGGCCCGGACCGACAGCGAGGTCTTCTCCATGAAATCGTGCTGCCGCAGCTGATGCGCCCACTCCATGACGATGTTGCGCGACAGCGTCGGCCGGACATGCAGTTCGCGGGCGCCGCAACCGAGCAGGCCGACGGGCGTGACGGATGTCTGGGCGGCGAGCCCGATGCCGGTGGCGATGCGCACGGCCCAGGCGTACTTGCTCAGCGGCTGCGACGACACGCACATCGAGGCGGACGTATCAAGCAGCAGGTACAGCGGGATCTGCTTGGTCTCGCGGAACTCCTTCACGTACAGCTTGCCGAGGCGCGCCGAGACCTTCCAGTCGATGAACTTCACCGCATCGCCCGCGACATACGGACGGGACTGCACGAACTCCAGGCCGGCGCCATGGAACACGGAATCACGCTGGCCGAAGTCCAGGCTGTTCGCGAGGCGCCGGACGGCGACTTCGAACTGCCGGCTGTCGACCGGATCGTGAGGCAATGTCCGCGGACGCAGCATCGGTTCAGCCTAATCCGGCAAGGATCGATTCCAGCACCTTGGCGTTGGTCTGCCCGGCGGCCGCGGCTTCGTAGCTCACGCGGATACGGTGCAGGACGACGTCCTCGGCGAGGTCGAACAGGTCTTCGGGGGTGACGTAATCACGGCCACGGATGACCGCGCGGGCGCGGGCGGCGTTGACGAGCGCCAGGCCGGCGCGCGGGCTGCAGCCGAAATCGAGGTCCTTCGACTCGCGGGTGCGGCGGACGAGCTCGACGGAATGACGGAGGAAGACCTCGCTCACGTGGACGCCCTGGACGGCTTCCATCGCGGCGACGAGGTCCGCCTTGGTGCCGACCGGCGCGTCGTCGATCATGTCGAAGGCCGTCTTCGGGACCGCCCCGCCCTCTTCCTTGCGCAGGCCCATGCCGAGCTGGCGCTGGAGGATGTCCTGTTCTTCGTCACGGCCGGGGTAGCCGAGGCGATGGAGCAGCATGAAACGGTCGAGCTGGGCTTCCGGCAGTTCGAAGGTACCGGACTGTTCGACGGGGTTCTGCGTCGCGATGACGAGGAACGGCGTCGGCAGGCGCATCGTCTGGCCGCCGAGGGTGACCTTGCGCTCCTGCATGGCTTCGAGCATCGCGCCCTGCACCTTCGGCGCGGCGCGGTTGATCTCGTCGGCGAGGAGCAGGTTGGTGAAGACCGGCCCGCGATGGATGCGGAAGTCGCCCGTCTTCTGGTCGACGACCTCGGAGCCGACGATGTCCGACGGCAGCATGTCGACCGTGAACTGGATGCGCCGGAAATCCAAGGCGATGGCCTTCGCGACGGTGTTGACGAGGAGCGTCTTCGCCAGGCCGGGCATGCCCTGCAGCAGCAGGTGGCCGCCGGTGAGGAGCGCGATCATGACGCGCTCGACGACGACGTCCTGGCCGACGACGACCTTGCCGACGCGCGTGCGGACGTCGGCGACGAACTGATGGGCGGCCTGCACGGCCGCGGGATTGGGATGGTTGCTCATTTTTTAAGGGGTAGGGATAGGGTTAGGGATTGGGGCAGGTCCGTCATGCTCAGCGAAGTTGGCGGAGCCATTTTTCCGCGAGGGTCTTCAGGTCGGCATCGGACAGCGTCGACGCGCCGCCGAAGCAGCCCGCCTGCACGCGCTCGATGTCCTGCTGCAGTTCGGCCTTCTGCGCGGCGGTGAACTTCACCAGCGGACTCACGCCCAGCTTACGTAGCAAGGCGACGACGGCGAAACCGTCGATCGTGGACGGCAATTTGAACACGTCACGGGCCCGCGGCGGGCGCGGACCGGTGTCGCGTTTGCGGAAGATCAGCCAGGCCACGAAGGCCACCACGGCGGCGATGCCCCCATAGAGGGCGAGGGAATAGTCTTCGGCGACCGGCGGGACGTAACCGGCGCCTTGGGCGACCTTGACGCGGTCGAGCAGGACGGACGCCTTCGAGAGCACGACCGGATCGATGTCCTGGTAGGTGCGCCAGACGGTGGTCGTGTTCGCGGCCTTGACGGTCGGGAACGGCAGGTCGGTCGCCTTGTCGGCCGCCCGGATGGCGTCGCCGTCCAGGGTGATCGACCAGCGACGTTCCGTCCGCGGAGCGACCTTCTCGCCCCAGGTGTTGAGCTCCTTCACCATCAGCGGGTCGATGGCGGTCACCTGACGGACCTTCGCGACGGCGGTGAGCGGAGCGAGGTCGAGCAGGTCTTCGAGTTCCGGCACGAGGCCGGCGGCGGTCGCGGCGACTTCGAGGCTCAGCGAGCCGTTGATCGCGAACTGACGCGTGTCGAGGGTCTGCGTGACCTCGACCTTGTCGGCGGGACGCGCAGACGGCTTGCCGCCGGCGACCTTGAGCAAGGTCTCGGCGGAAGTGGCGGGAATCGTCACCGGACCGCTGAGGTCGATGAAGCGAAGTTCCATCTGCACCGGCGGGATCTTGTCGACGCTGGCGTCCTTGGCGCGGACGAGCACGTAGGCGAGCGGCGTCTCCTCCCAGCCCGGACGGGCGGTCGGACGCGGCTTCACGTCGGGCGCGGCGAAGGTGATCGAACGGATGTCGAAGAACGGCGACAGGCCTTCGGTCAGCTTCTGTTCGAACTCGTCGCGCGGACCCTGCGGATCCGGACCCTTGGCCACCTGCGGGCCACGGCGCTTGGATTTGGCGGCCACGGCGATGGCATCGTTGCTGAGGTACTGGCCGAAGCGGGCCACGCGGCCCATGGCCTCCGTATGCACGACGCTGACGATGATGCCGAACTCCTGGTTCACGCCGACGGTGTTCGGGCCGTCGACGCGCGTCTGGACGCGGATCTCGCTGAGGAGCTCGTCGAGGTAATCGGAACGCTTCTTCAGGCCCAGCGAGAACGGATCGTCCTTGGTGACGACGAGGGTGCTGGCGAGGTAGCGGTACTTGAGGTCCTCATGCATCGGGTTGTTGGTGTCGTTGAGGCGGCCGTTCAGCGTCTTCGCCAGCTGGCCCATGTGCGTGGGCGCCAGCTTGCCGGGCAACGCCAGGATCGCGGCGCGGATGCGGCCGAGGGCGGCGCGGTTCATGGGCTTGCCGAGGTTGACCTGGCCGGTGCTGCCGATGCCGAGCACGGCGTTGAACCAGCTCAGGTAAGGCTCGATGGTCAGCTCGTTGGCCTGCAGGCGGACCACCTGGCGGCCGTACGCGTCGGCGGCGCGCTGGAAGTAGTCCTGCGACTGCAGCGTCTTCTCCTTCGCCGCGACGATGCGCTTGGCCGGCTCGAGCGGAGCCAGGTCCTGGAAGCTCTCGAAATCGGACCAGTCGTTCAGCACGACGGCGCCGAGGAGGATCGCCTTATAAGCGTCCGGGCGGCCGGCCTGCCATTCGTCGATCATCTTGAGCAGCGAGGCGTAGCCGGCTTCGGCCATCGCGTAGGTCTGGGCCTCGTTACGACGCGTCAGGCTGCCACGCTGGATGTCGGCGCGACGCCAGCGATCGCCAAGGTTCGCGTGCATCTTCTGGGCGAGCAGGAAGAACAGCGTCTCGTCCATCTTGGCGGTGGGGCCGAAGACGCGCTCGATGTGCGAGTCGCGGTAGGCTTCGGCGTTGCTGTAAGCCAGGTCGAAGGCGTTGACCACCTTGCTCTGGTCGCGCGGGGCGACGCCGGCCTTGCGGAAGACCTCCATCATGCGGGCGAGGGAGTCGATGTTGCGCTCCATCATCACGGGGGTGATCGGGATACGGGCGTCCTCCGGCAGGCCATAGCGTGCGCGGAGCTCCTGCGGGAGCTGCGGATTATGCGCCTGCCCCCAGGCGAGCAGGAAGTCCTCGGCCAAGGCCACGCCGGCGGCCGGGTGACGCTTGGCGAGCTCGACGATGCGGTCGGCGGCGAGTTCGAAGTTGGCGCTCACGATGATGGCGCGGGCGAGGCTGGCGTCGAAGCGGTCGCGCAGGTCCGACGGCAGGGCCGCGTGCCACTTGCCGGCCGGGGCGAGCAGCAGCATCTCCTCCGGGTCGATCTCGCTGGAGCCGTTGCGGCTGTTGCCGCCGCGGCGGGGGACGCCGGCCTGCCGGCTGAAGGAGTTTTCCACCTCGGTCATCCAGGATTCCGCCATGAGGGTGAGGATCTGGTTCCACGGCTCGGCGCCGGCGTCGGGATTCTCCGCGATGAGGTTGGCGAGCACGGTCTGGGCGCGGAGGTTGTCGATGCGCTGCGCGGCGGCGGCATGCGTCTCGTTCTGGATCTTGCGCGAAAGCCCGCCGACGATCTTGAGGGCGGCCTCGGGCTGGGCTTTCATCAGGTCGGCGAACGTGCCGCTGAGCACGGCGGGCGAGACCTGCGTGAGCACGCGGAGCATCTCGCCGGCGGCCTTGCTCTTCTCCCAGTCGTTGACCTTCTTCTCGGAACGGAGGATGGCCACGTTGTCGTTCCAGATGCGGGAGATCTGGTCGCGCTGGGCGAGTTCGGTCGCCTGTTCGGCGGCGAGGAAGGCGGCGATCTCCTGGCGGAGGCCTTCGTCGGCGACCTTGTCGAGGTCGGCGCCATCGGGCAGGTAGGCCTTGGCGAGGTCGCGGAAGCCGCCGGCGAGCAGGACGCGGCCGGCCGCGAGGCGGCGGGCGGGATCCTTGCCGCCGAGCTTCTCGGTGCCGCGGGACATCCGGTCGGCGATCCAGAAGCTTTCGTTCGGGGAGACGACCTGGCCCAGCATCTGGCCGATCTTGCGGAGCTCGAGGTCGTTCAGCTCGCCCGGCACGGCGTCGGCCAGGGCGAAGATATCCTCGATGCGGACGCCGCTCTTGGGACGTTCGGCGAGATCGGAGAGCATCTTGTCGTAGATGCCGCGGCCGAGTTCGGGCGGCAGCGACGCGAGTTCGGCGCGGACCTGCGCCCAATCGCCGAGCCGGAAGGCGGAGAGGAAGCGGGTGTCGGCCGTCGCGCGGGCGTCGGCCTTGGCCGACTTCTCCATGGCGGCGAAGACCTCGGTGAGGTCGCGGGTATAGCGATGGCGGAGCAGTCGCTCGTACTGCTGCTGGGTCTTGGCGTCGAGCGGCACGGTCTGCTGCGCGGGCAGCGATGCGGCGAGCGCGAGCGCGGCGCAGAGGAACGGACGGAGGAGTCTCATGGTCTTGGTTTTTTTAGAAAAGTCGGTGGTTCAGGAACCGTTGTCGGGGATCTTCTTGATCTCCTCGAAGAGCTTACGGTCGTCCTGCTTCTCGGGCTTGCCCTTAGGCTCGGGTCCGCCGAGGAGCGCCGCGGCGGCCTTGGCCTTCTTCGGCTCGGGCTTGCCGGCCGGCTTCACCTGGAGCGCGGCTTCGAGGTTCTGCTGCTTGCCGGCGCCGATGCCGGTGACGCCTTCGACCGGCTTGATGCCGCCGGCGGCGGGCTTCACGCCTTCGGGCGGCTTGACGCCCTTGACGCCTTCGAGGCCCTTGGCGGGAGGCGGCGGGGGCGTGGCTTTCGTGCCCGCGCCTTTGACGGCTTCGGGCGGCTTCACGCCCTTGACAGCCTCGACGCCCTTCGGAGTCGGCGGCGGAGGCGTCCCTTTGGTGCCGGCACCCTTGACGCCTTCAGGCGGCTTCACGCCCTCGGCGCCGACGAGGCCCTTGGCGGGAGGCGGCGGCGGAGTGGCTTTCGTGCCCGCGCCTTTGACGGCTTCGGGGGGTTGGACGCCTTTCGGGGCGGGAGGAGGCGGCGTGGCCTTCGTGCCCGCGCCTTCGACGGGCTTGGCGCCTTCGGTCACGGAAGCCGGCGGCGGCGTCTGCTTGACGGCCTTGGCTCCGCCGGGCGCTTTCACGCCATCCACCTTGTCGACGCCCTGCACGGTCGTGGGCGCGACGTTCTTGGTCGCGGGATCGATTTCCTTCACCTTGCCGGAACCCTCCTGACGGACGCCGCGCACGCCTTCGACGGCGGCCGGAGCAGGAGCTTCCTGGGCAAGGACGGTGGCGCAGACGGCGCAGAGCAGCAGGTGGGTCTTCATAAGTTGTTCTGGCGGACGGAGCGGGCGAATTCCGCTTCGACGCGTTTCTCGTAATCGGCGAGGGCCGCGGGGTCCTGATGCTCGGCGAGATAGCGAAACACCTGGCGCGTGCGTTCGGCGTAAGGACGCCATTCGTCCTCGGTGGCGCCGTTGGCCTTGAGCAAGGAAGTGGCGTAGAAGTAGGCCTTGCCGAGCGTCTCGCGGATCGCGCGCGTGGTCGCGCCGTCCTCGCCGTCGACCGCGGCCGATTCCTTCAGCAGCTGGGCCAGGTCGGCGATCGCGCCGGCGACGTCGAGCATCTCGATCTTCGCCTTGGCCTTGGCGAGGCGGATCTGATGACGGACGGACGGACGCTCGCTTGGCGGCAGCTCGGCCGACAGCTTGTCGTACTCCTCGACCACGACCGGCCAGTCCGGCTCCTTGGCGCGTTCGAGTTCGCGGATGCGGACGAGATGATCGCGGGCCTTCTCGCGGGCCATCTGGGCCTGCCCTTCGTTGTAATGGTAATACACCACCCCGACGGGGAAGAGCAGCCAGAGCAAGGTGAGGAACTTCCTCATCGGACGGCGCCCTCCCCTGCTTCGGCTTCGAGGCGGACGACGCGCCAACGCGCACCCGCCACCTGCAAGGCCACGGGCAGCAGCGCGAGCACCGCCGAGCCCAAGGCCATGGCGAGCACGGCGAGCTGGGCCAGGCTGAGGCCCGACTTCGGCGCCGGCGTGCGCAAGACCAGGTCACCCAGGGCGTCGGTCGGCAGGCGCTTTTCGTTCACGTCGAAATAGGAACCGCGCAAGGCGCGGGCGACCGTCGCCAGCACTTCGGCGTCCTGCCGGGACTGATGGCCGGCGATGAAGGTGCCCTTGCGCGGATTACCGACGCCGAGCACGAGGACGTCCTTGACGGACTTCGGTCGCGGCAGGATCGGCTGGAGCGGGATCGTGTCGCCGTCGGTGAAGACGACCAGGCGGACCGTCTGCGCGGGCAGTCCGTCGACGACCTTGACCGCCGCGTTGATGGCCGTGCCGAGGTCGGTCGAGCCGGCCTTCATGACGTACTGGACAGGCAGGCCGTTGAAGACGTTGCGGACGAGCTCCGGGTCATGCGCGTCCATCACCACCGAATGCGCCTCGGTATAGAAACCGATCACCCCGTAACGCAGGTCGCCGCCGACGCGCATGAGCACCGCTTCGACTTCCTCGCGCATACGCTCCTGGCGGGTCTGCTTCCCTTCCGGGCCGGCGTCCTTGAGGTACATGCTGGGCGAAAGGTCGGCCACGAACACCAGCCGGACCGGCTCCTTGGTGTCGGCCGGCTTGCCGTCCTTGGCCGCCTGATGGAGTTGCCACATCACCGCCAAGCCCCAGGCGAAGGCCGTGAGGGCGAGGCAGCGCAGGAAAGGAGCCACGATGGTCCACCTACGCGCCGCGCCTTCCGGACCGAACGCCAGCCGGGCGGCGACACGCACCCGACGCGCATGCAAGGCCTCCGCCAAAGCGGAGAGCAGCAGCACCAGGAGGGCGGCGTAAAGGGGGTTCATGGGGGACCGGCACGGGGTGCGCCGGAAGCCCGATTCGTAGGGTGCCTTCCGGCGGGTGGCAAACGCCCTTTGCCTCAAGTCGCCATAGCCAGCGTGACTGTGAATAACTCACCCCTCCGGCTGAGCCAAGAAGCGTCGTGCGGACCCCAAACCGGCCGACGCGAACTCAGTTACCCAAGGCTTTCACCGTCGCCCGCAGCCATTCGACCTCGATCGCGGTCACTTCGGCGAACTTCTCCTTGTACACCCCGTAATGGGTGATGCCCGGAATGACCCGGTACTCGACCGGCACGCCGTTGGTCTTGAGGATGCCGGCGACCTTGCCGCCATGCTGGCGGATGTCGACCAGCTCATCCTTCTCGGCGTCGACGAGCAGCATCGGCACCTTGATCTTCGCCGCGGCCTCGATCGAGTTGAAGCCGACGCTGCGCGCAGGATTGGCGCGCATCATCGCATAGGAGGCCATCTTGCCGCCGAGCTTGCCGGTCTCGAAAGGCACCGGTTCGGCTTCGCCGCGAGCCTGCTTCATCGCGAGCTCCTGGGCGGCCTTCTCGGCGGCAGGACCGCGGGCGGCCATCCCGGAGACCTGCGCGACGGCGAACCGGACGCGGGCGTCGTTGCCCGTCACCCACGTGACGAGGCCGCCGCCGTAGCTCGAGCCCCATAGTCCGATCTGCTTCGCGTCGACCGACTTCTCCGCGGCCAGGAAGCTGATCGCCGCCCGGATGTCTTCGGTCTGGTCGGCGTAATTCATCTGCCAACGCACGGCGCGGGCCTCGACCTTGACGTTGCCGGCGGCATCAGGCCTGGGCTGGGCCTCGAGCGTGATCAGCTTGCTGTCGCTCTCGCCCCATCCGCGGTAATCGAAGGAAAGCACGACGAAACCCGCCCGGGCGAAGGAAGGCGCGGTACGGTTGCCGACCTTCGCCTTCGTGCCGCCGGTGCCGTTGCAGAGGATCAATGCGGGGAGTTTCTGGTCGGCCTTGAGCTCCTTCGGGGAGAAAAGGTCGGCGGCCATGCGCACGCCGTCGCAGAAGATCGTCACCGGTCGCTTGTCGACCCCCGCGAGCGGCGCGTCGGCGGCGTCGAGGGCGATGAAACCAAGGATGCAGACCAGCAGGGCGTTGCGCATGGACGTGAGGGGGATGCGCTTATAACCCCGGCAACCGGGGGAAAGTTAGGAGCAATCCCGACTCAGAGCCGGATGCGGAGGCGCGGCGAGATCGGCGTACCGGCGTCGCGTCGTGGGCGCTTCGGTCCTTGGTCCGGCGTCTCGTCATCGTCGGCGACCAACGCTTCTTCGAATTCCTTGGGCATCGGGGCCGTCGCCTTGAAGTCGACCTTCGCGCCCTGCCATTCGAAGGAGAGCTGCGTCGATTCGGCGTGCAGGAAGAGCCGCTTGAAGCCGCGGGCCGTGCCGACCGCCTTGTTGAATTCGAAATCACCGTAGGTACGGTCGCCCAGGATCGGGTGGCCGTGGGCGGCGGTCTGCACGCGGAGCTGGTGCGTGCGGCCCGTGCGCGGCTCGAGCTGGATGAGGGAAAGCGGGAGCGTGCCGCCGGCCGAGCGCTGCCAGGCGTAGACCGTCACCGCGGGCGCGCCGGCGCCGGTCTCGGAACGCACGCCGCCGCCGGGGCCCTTGGACTTCGCCATCTGATCCTGCCAGGTCCCGCGCGGGGTGCGCAGGCCGCGGCCGCGGATGAGGGCGACGTATTTCTTCGAGACCTGCGAACGGGCGAACATCTTGCGCACCAGGTCGGCGACGCCTTCGTCGAGCGAAAGCAGCAGCGTGCCGCTGGTCGGCGAATCGAGCCGGTTGAGCAGGTAGACGCGTCGGATGCCGCCCTTGCCGTCGCGGACGTGGAAGGCCTCCTCGTCGAGGGAGTAGTTGCCCGCGATGAGGATCGTGCCCTTCTCCGCGGCTTCGCCCGGATTGGGGTGCGACAGGATGCCGTCGGGCTTCTCGACCGCGATGAGCCCGCAGGCGTGCGTCGCGACCACGCGTACGCCGCGTCCGAACGGGATCCAATCAGTGGCCAGGGTCATCAGTAGTAGTGGAAGTTGATCGTGACCGTGTCGCTCTCGCCGTACATGGCGACCATATCCGCTCGCCAGATGTCATAAGGCGCCGGGGCCATCACGGCGTCCTTGCAGGCGAGGGTCATCACGCGGGTGACCTCGGTGCCGAGGACCTGGGCGTCGGTGACCGTCCCGTCGCGATGCAGCCGGAAGCGGACCGTCACGCGGCCGCGGGAGACGCCTTCGAAACGCGAGCGCTCGATGATGCTCCACCAGCTGGACTGGATGGCCTCCATCATGCGCTGGGTGTAGTCGCCGTAGTTGCTGAACCGGGCGTCGATGGCGAGCGAACCGGCCCGGTTGACGCCCACCGGCCGACGCAGCAGCAGGCCGTAAGTTCCCGATGGAGCGGAGGCGCGCGGCCGCTCCGGATTGGCCGCGACGGGGGCCGGCGAAGGCTTGGGGGCCGACTTGCCCGGACCGGGCGGCGGCGCGGTCTTCGTCGGCGGCGCCATCGACACCGAAGGCTGGACGGCCGGCGAGGCCTGCGACTGATCGATGGAACGCGGCTTGCCCTGGGCAAGGCGTATCTCTTCGGAAGTCCCGGCGGACTTCGGGAGAGGCGATTGGGTCGGCATCTTCTCCGGGACCGGCTGCGCGGCGGTCTGATTCCGCGACGAGGTGAAGGGCGCGACCTTCGGCACCGCCTGGTTCGCCGCCGGATTCGTCTCGGCGAAACGAAGTTTCGGCGGCAACCGAGCTTCGTCGATCTTCACCGGCGCCGTCAGGACTTCGACCGGACGGACGAGCACGACGACCTTATGGAAGGAGTCAGGCAAGGCCCAGAGCAGGAGCAGGTGCAGGCCGAGGGACACGGCGACCGCGATGGCCGCGGACGGAAGGTCGATGGATTCGTCTGACCGCACCTCGCCAAGGTAGGCGGACCACGTCCGACTTCAAGCGTAGGCGAGGCCGATTATCGGCCGGCGAATTCCTGCGCGAGCGCGGCCAGCGTGCGGCGGCAGTCCTCGCGGGTCCCGATGACGACATAGAGCTGGAACGAATGGTCGCCGGGCTTGATCGGCTCGGTCTGGCGCAAACGGAAGACGCAGTTCCATTTCACGACCTTCTCCGGTTCGAACTCGAAACGGCCATAGCCGACCGGCGGCTGCCCGGCCGGCGGGCGGTCAGGAGTGAAGACTCCCATCGCATGGGAGCCCGAAGGCGTCGAGAGCACGATCGGATCCCGGATCTCACCGTTCTTACGTGGCACCGGCACCAGCGTCGCGGTCTTCGCGTCGAAGCGATGCTCCTCGCTGAACGTCGCCGGCATGTAGCCGGTCAAGGCTTCGAACTGCAGATACTTATGCGGGCGGTCGGCCGGCACGGTGAAGGTCACCTTGTAATCCAGGACGTGATCCATGCCCGGACGACCGATACGCACCTGCTTGGCAAGGACGTGCTCCGAAAGCGGCGCGGTGTTCTGCGCCGGCTGGCCGTGGGACCGCATGCCCGGGGCGAGCCAGAAGGCCATGCGCGTGCGCGTGGACAGCAAGCCGTCCTGCACGGAGAGGAATTCGAGGCGGCTCGTCGACTTCGGGCCGAGCGCGTCGGCGACGGAGCCGGCCTCGGTCGGATTATAGCATTCGACATGGAACACGCCGTCGACGTCGGCGTTGAGGGCCGACTGCAGCTGGCGGCCGTGATCGTGCGAGTCGATGAACTCGACGCCGTCCCATTTCACGGAATCGATGGCGCCGGCGAGACGGCTCGTCGTGCGGATCACGAGCGGCTTGCCGCCGATCGCGCCCCACAGTTCGGCGTCGCCGCTCACGACCGGCGCTTGCGCGACGGCGAGCACAGGGAGCAGGAGCAGGAAGGCCTTCATGCGACGAGCCTTTCCAGAAGGCCGAGCGCGGCGAGGCGGGCCTTCACGAATTCGACCGGCAACCCCATGATCGTGGAGATCGGCTGCTGGTAGTCGGCGATGATGATCTCCTTGCCCTGCTGGATGCCGTAGGCGCCGGCCTTGTCCAAGGTGTTCACCAGCGATTGGTAGCGGGTGATGTCTTCCTCGGAGAGGGCACGGAAACGGACCCAGGCCGTGACGTCATGGGTCTCGTCGAGGCCGAGGGCCGGGCATAGGAGGCACACGCCCGTATGGACCGTGTGCTCGCGACCGGACAGGCTGCGCAGCATCGCGCGCGATTCGGCGAGGTCCGCCGGTTTGTTCAAGGCGCGGTCGCCGAGGGCCACGGTGGTATCGGAGCCAAGCACGATCGCCTCCGGGTGCAGGCGGGAGACCGCGGCGGCCTTCAGCCGGGCGTTATGCAGGACCATCTTCGCGGGATCGGTCGTCGGGTCTTCGTGCTCGGTGACGGCGGCGACCACGACGCGATGGGGGATGCCAGCTTCCCGCAGGAGCTCCGTCCGCCGGGGGGAGGCGGAGGCGAGGATGAGGACGGGCGGCGACGACACGACCTTTAGAGAACGGATTAAACCCGACCTGACAACCGCAAGAGCCATGCCGCTTTCCGGAAACCATTCGCCGCTTTCCATCGTTTACTCCTGCCCTCGGTCGCCTACCCCTATCCCTACCCCTATCCCTACCCCTCTTACGCACCATGCGCCCCGCCCTGCTGCTCCTCGCCTTCCTCCTCCTCGGCCCCTTGGTCGCCGCCGACGAGAGCGCCCGGCGTTTCCTCAAGAAGCCCGACAGCTGGTTCGCCTCGCCCGAGGCGAAGCAGGTCGCCGCCATCATCCTCAGCTTCCAGACCGACGCCGGCGGCTGGCCCAAGAACACCGACACCATCAGCAAGGCCTACGAAGGGGATCGCGCGAAGCTCATGCCGACCTTCGACAACAAAGGCACCGTCGACGAGCTCCGCTTCATGGCGCGCATGTTCAACGCGACCCAGGACGAGACGTACCGCAGGTCGTTCGACCGCGGCCTGGCCTACGTGCTCTCGGCGCAATATCCCAACGGCGGCTGGCCGCAGTTCTTCCCGCTGCGCAAAGGTTACTATGACCGCATCACCTTCAACGACGGCGCCATGGTGCGCGTGATGACCTTCGTCCGCGAAGTCGGCGCCGAGAAGACCTACGCCTTCCTCGACGCCAAGACCCGCGAAGCCTGCCGGTCTGCCTTCGAACGCGGCCTCGCCTGCATCCTGAAATGCCAGATCGTCGTCGACGGGAAGCCGACCGTCTGGTGCGCCCAGCATGACGAGAAGACCTACGCGCCCGCCAAAGCCCGCGCCTACGAACTCCCTTCCTTCAGCGGCAGCGAATCGGTCGGCATCGTCCGCCTGCTCATGAGCCTCGAGAAGCCTACGCCGGAAATCCGCGCTTCCATCGAAGGCGCCGTGGCCTGGTTCGAGACGCACAAGATCACCGGCTACCGCCTCGACACCGAGAAGGACAAGGACGGCAAGGATAACCGCGTCATGGTTCCGGATGCCAAGGCCCCCGCCCTCTGGGCCCGCTTCTACGACCTCAAGACAGCCCAGCCCTTCGTCTGCGACCGCGACGGGATCCCGAAGCCTAAGCTTGCAGACATCGGCTACGAACGCCGCAACGGCTACAGTTGGTTCGGCGAATATGCACGCGACCTCTTGGCCAAGGACTATCCGAAATGGAAGCAGGCCGCCCGATGAACGAGGTGACCCGCAAGCTCCTCCTGACCTTCGGCGGTGCGCTGGTGCTCTTCGGAGTCAGTTTCATCGCGCATAAGGTCATCGGAGCAGGCGGCCCAGACACCAAGATCTCGCATCACGCCAGTCTCGCCGACGCGCGCCAAGCAGGCGTGATCGAGCGCGGCTGGGTGCCCGAACTCCTGCCCGCCGGCAGCAACGACATCACGGAGATCCATGACCTGGACAGAAACACCGGCACGGGAACCTTCCGTTTCCCCGCCGCCGACCTGGAGGCCTTCAAGGCTCAGGCGCGCCAGTTCGCCGGCACGGACCTGAAGGAAGCCGGCGCCGTCACCTACGTGGCCTATACCCGCGATCGCAGCCGTTTCGAACTGGTCCTGTCCCCCGACCCGCAGAAGGCAGACGCCATGATCGGGGTCTGGGGTATGCAGCCTACCCGCTGAATCCCGGGGAACCTTCGGCCTCGGCTTGCAGTCACACCTCATAAGCCCTTTATAAAGGCCTGCCCCGATGTCTTTACGTCCGTCCGCCTCCTTTGCCCTCGTCCTGACGACCCTCCTCGTCGGCGCCGCGAGCCTCCGGGGCGCGGACAACGATCAAGCCGAGAAGGCCGTCGCCCTCCTGGACTCCCGTTGCTTCAAGTGCCACAGCCACGCCGCCGGCAAGAACAAGGGCGGCTTGGTCATGGACTCCCTCGCCGGCCTGACCACGGGCGGCGACGGTGGCGCGGCGTTGATCCCGGGCGACCCGACCAAGAGCCTCTTCCTGCAGAACATCCTTTCGACTGACCCCGAGAAGATGATGCCGCCCAAGGGCGACCGTCTCACCAAGGAGGAAGTCCTGCTGCTTCAGGATTGGGTGAAGGCCGGCGCGACGTGGCCCAAGAGCCGCACCAAGACGCTGGTCGCCGGTCGCTACCTGCCCGGCACCATCGGCGCCAAGGAGAAGGCGTGGTGGGCCTATCAGCCCGTCAAGCGA
>RGES01000170.1 GCA_009917805.1 Verrucomicrobiota bacterium | reverse complement strand
GTCCCCTGCCTCAACTACGTGGCGATGCCCTGGCAGTTGGTCGCGCTCGTCATCGCCCACTCGCAGGTCCACCGGATCGCCTGGTGGAAGGTCGTGATCTCCCTCGTGGTGATCCCCTGCTGCTGCGCTTGCGGGCTGTACGCCATGCTCGCGGCTTCGTTCGCTGGCGCCTTGACCAAGTTCTCCCACTGATTTCCCCATGCAAATCCACGTCGCCCGGAATTCCGCCCAGCTCGGGATTTTCACGCCCGAAGAAATCATCGCCGGCATGCAGTCCGGACGCTTCCACGCCGCCGACCTCGCCTGGCGTGAAGGCATGCAGGCCTGGACGCCGCTGGGCGACTGGCCCGAGTTCCGCGTCACCGGCGCGCCGGCTTCGCCGGGCGCGGCGATGGCCGCGACGCCCGCTGCGGAAACGACGATCCCCTGGGAGCAGGGCAAGTCGCTCGGTTCTTTCTTCGCGACCGTCAGGTTGGCGATCGTGAATCCGGCCGGCCTTGCGAGCGGCCGCTACGCCTTCGGCGATTGGCTGGCCTTCTGCTATGTTGCCTTGGCGATCAGCCTGCCGTTCCAGGCCGTCCGGCTGGCGATCGCCCCGGACCCGAACGTCGCGTTCGGCGAATTCCTCCAAGGACTTTCCTTTGAATGGGCCCAGCCTGTCGCCGAACAGATGCTGAAGGCGCCGCCGGCGCCCCTCGGCCTCACGATCGCCTCCACGATCGGCGGCCTGGCCTTCGCTCCGCTGATGTACGCGCTCTGCGCCTTGCCGCACTGGGTCGGCCAACGCGTCTTCCGCATTCCGGTTTCGGTCGAGCGCACCGTCGCGGCGACCTTGCTGGCGTCGGGCGCCCTGATCCTGCTCATGGCCCCCTTCCAGCTGCTCGCCTTCAACGTCGGCATGCAGCTCCTGCTGAGCTGCCTGTTCCTGATCCCCGCGGCCATCGTCTACTTCCGGGGCTTCGGCGCCGCGACCGGCGTCTCCCCGTGGAAGCAGTTCGGCATCTCCTGCTTCGTCTGGTTCGTCCTGTTCTGCTGCTGCTGCGTCGCTCCGATCATGCTCTTCGCCGGCGTGTTCACGAAGGCCTTGTCCCCCTGACCGGTGCTCCGGCTGATCCGCAGGCCTGCCTACCCGGGCGAGCTCAACCACGAGCTCGTCTGGTCCGCGACGTTCCTCGGCGGCGCGGTGTTCGCCTGGGGCTGGTTCCTCTCCGGCCTCCAGCTGCCGCAATGCGTCTTCATGCGCATGACGGGCTTGCCCTGCCTCGGGTGCGGCGGCACCCGCTGCGCGCGCAACCTGGTCCATCTGGATTTCGGACAGGCGTTCCTGTTCCACCCGGGCTTCTTCCTCGTCGTCATGACGGCGGCGCTTTGGACGGCTTACTCCGCGGTATTCTGGCTTCGGCGCGATTCGCTGCGCCTGCGCCTGGTCGTGGAGCCCGCTTATTCCCGTCGGCTGCGCATCGCTTTCGTGCTCGTGCTGGTCCTCCACTGGGCCTGGCAGTGCTATTACCTGACGCGCTGACATGATCCGGAACCTGCTGCGTTTCCTCGGTTGGGTCTGCCTGCTCGTCCTGCTCTCCGCCGGCGTCCTCGGGCTGGTCTACGTCCTTTCCGAGCGTCCGCAGAAGATCGCCATCGAGCATCGCGTGCTGAACGCCGTGGACGCCGTGCGCGAAGACGGCACCACGCCGCGCAAGGTGGTCGACGCGCTCGATCGCTTCGCCGACGGCACCGAGGCGGTGAAGGGAGATATCGTTCCGGCGCCCCTTCCCGACAAGGATGCGACGGCTCCCTATGGCGAACCCGGCGACCGGCTCGGCCTGAAGCACCTGGTCAACCGGGGCTACTCGGTCGGCTACGACGAGACGTTGCCTTCGCCCCGGTGGTCTTCCTACCGCGTCTTCCCTTACAAGGACGTCCACCTCGACCGGCCTTCGACGTTCAAGCCCGATCCGCGCACTTCCGCGCATGTGACGACCGCCGAATACGTCCGCTCGGGCTACGACCGCGGCCACCTTTCGCCGAATTATGCGATCTCGGTCTGCTACGGCGAAGAGGCCCAGAAGGAGACGTTCCTGCTCAGCAACATCGTGCCGCAGCTGCATGCGCTCAATGCCGGCCTCTGGAAGGACATGGAGCAGCGCATCATGAAGCGGTACGTCGAACGCTACGGCACCGTCTGGGTGCAGGTCGGCCCGGTCTTCGCGACGCCGCCCGAGAAGAAGGTCGGTCGCATCCCCGTGCCGACGTCGTTCTGGATGGTCATCTCCGAATACGAGGAATCCGCCCACGGCCTCCGCGCCATCGCCTACCTCGTCCCGCATGAGGAGAAGTGGCGCGACGCCGAGCTGACGCGCTATGTCGTGAGCATCCGGCGCGTCGAGGAGCTGACCGGCCTGGATTTCTTCCCGAAGTTGCCGAAGCCGACGCAGGACCGGCTGGAATCAACGCCGGCGCCGCGCGCCTGGTGACGCCAGTTCGCGGCGGAGATCCGAGGCGTGGATCAGGCAGACGCAGTCCGAGCCGTCGGCCGTCGGCAGCCACAGGATCGGCAGCTTCGGCCAGGCCTGATGCATCGCCTTCTGCAGTCCGCCGACCTCGATGACGAGGATGCCGTGCGGCTTCAGGGCTTCGCGCGCCTGGGCGAGCAGCTTGCGGATGACGTCGAGACCGTCCTTGCCCGAGACCAGCGAGCCCTTCGGCTCCTTCTTGAATTCGGCCGGCAGGCGTCGGTAGATGCCTTCGGGTTCGTAAGGCGGGTTGCTGAGGATCAGGTCGAACTTCGGCCCCTTCGTCAGCGCCGTCATGGTGTCCGTCTCGTGCAGCGTAATCCGCTTCGCCAGCTTGTGGTCGGCGACGTTCAGCGCGGCCACTTCGAGCGCCTGCGGCGAGAGGTCGGTCGCATGGACGTGCGCCTTCGGGAAGCGCTTCGCGAGCAGGATGGCGAGGCACCCGGAACCGGTGCAGATGTCCGCGACGTCGGTCACCTGCGCGACCGGCGGCATCCACTGCGGGATGGCCTCCGGGATGAGTTCGACGAAATAGGAGCGGGGGATGATCACGCGTTCGTCGACGCGGAAACGCAGGCCGCCCAGCCAGGCTTCGCCGACGAGGTAACCGGTCGGCACCCGGTCGAAGACGCGTCGCTCGACCAGCGCGAGGAAGGCGGCCTTCTCCTTGGCCGTCAGGGCGCGTCCGAAGCAGGAAGGGAGCTTCTCCCAGGCCAGGCCGGTGGCGTGGCCCATGAGCGTCAGGGATTCCTCTTCGGCGTTCACGAACCCCTGGCCATGCGCGATGCCGGCCGACTTGAAGAGCCGGTTGGCATGGCGTAAACAGTCACCGCCCGTTCTGAGGCGGGCGGTGTCGGCGGGCGTGGGGCGCTGCGGGGCGCTCATCGTCGGCGGCGGGGCCGCTTAGGTGAGCGGCGCGGCGGACCAGAGTTCCTTCGGGGTGCGTTCGAAGAAGTCCTCGAGGTACTTCGTCGTCGCGCCGCCCTGACGGAAAGCCGGGTCCTTCATGATCGCGCGGCAGACCGGGATCGTGGTGTGGATGCCGCGGATGATGTACTCGCCGAGGGCGCGGTGCATGCGGTCCAAGGCCTTCTGGCGGGTCGCGCCGACCGAGATCAGCTTGGCCACCATGGAATCGTAGAGGGGCGGG
>RGES01000169.1 GCA_009917805.1 Verrucomicrobiota bacterium | reverse complement strand
CGCATGAGCGCCTCCGCCTGGATGCTCGGCGCCTGCGGCATGGGCGTCGGTCCGCTCGCCATCTACCTGAAAGGGGAGGGCTGGGACGTGTCCGGCTGGGATGATTCGACCGGCAGCCCGATGGAACTCCAGCTGGCCAACGCCGACATCCCGCTCCTGCGCGACCCTTGGGCCGCGGGCCGCCGCCCTGCCGTCGTCGGCCGCTCCAGCGCGGTCAAGCCCGGACACGCCGCGCTCGCGCTCGCCGACCGCCATGAGGTCCGCACGCTGCGTCGCGGCGAACTCCTCGCCGAAGCCGTCGCCGAACGCCGCTTCGTCGCCGTCTGCGGCAGCCACGGCAAGACGACCACGTGCGGCCTGCTCGTCGCCGCCCTCGCCAGCGCCGGCGCCGATTTCGGTTACGTGCTCGGCGGCCTCTTCCGCGATCCGACCTTCCCGCCGGCCCGCGCCTCCGCTTCCTCGCCCTGGGTCGTGGCCGAGGTCGACGAGAGCGACGGCACCATCGGCGCGTTCTCGCCCGACGTCACCGTCGCCGTGAACCTGGATTGGGATCATCCGGACTACTATCGCGACGAAGCCGCGCTCGAAGGCGTTTTCCGCGCGCTTTTCGAACGCACCCGCACCGCGGTGGTCATCCCCTTCGGCAACGAGCGGCTCGAACGCCTCACCGCGGGCCTGAAGATCCCGGTGATCCGTGTCGGCGAAGGCGGCGACTATTCCTTCCGGCTCGTGCAGGGCGGCCACTCTTCGTCGGTGGTCTCGCTCGAGGGCCGCTTCCCGGCCGGCCAGTTCAACCTGCCGGTCGCCGGCACGTTCAACCGTTCCAACGCCTCGTTGGCGCTGGCGGTCACGCATTTCATCACCGGCGGGCTCGTCGCCGAACCGCTCGCGCGCTGGCGCGGCATCCGTCGCCGCCAGGACGTCCTCTTCGAGCGCACCGGCCTGCGCGTGCTCGCCGATTACGCCCATCATCCGACGGAGATCGCCGCCTTGCTCAAGTGGGTGCGCGAGACGCACGCCGGCCGCCTCGTCGTCGTCTTCCAGCCGCATCGCCACACGCGCACCCGCCAGTACGCCCGCGAGTTCCGCGACGCGCTGGCCGTCGCCGACCATGCGCTCGTCCTCCCGGTCTACTCCGCCGGCGAAGCCGCCGTCGAAGGCGGTGGCTCCGACGCCATCGTGAACGGTTCCGGGCATCGCCTCGTCGAGGACCGCCGTTCCTTGCCCGCGCTGCTGGACGCCCTCGCGCTGGGCGCCGACACCGTCGTGGCCTTCGTGGGCGCGGGCGACATCGAGCGCGACGCCGAAGCCTACGCCAAGGTCCTGCGTCGCCGCGGCGACGACATCCTTTCGCTCGACCTGCCCGACGTCGTCTCCGGCCGGCTTTCCGCCGAGTGCGCCCTGCGCGCCAACGAACCGCTCGCCCGGCGCACGACCCTCGGTCTCGGCGGCGCCGCCCGCTGGTATGCCGAACCCGCCAACGTGGACGACATCGTGGCGCTCCTGCGCGCCGCCGCGGAACTCGACCTCCGTTGGTTCGCGCTCGGCCGCGGTTCCAACCTGCTCGTGCCGGACGAAGGGTACGACGGCCTCATCCTGCATCTCGACGCCGCCCATTGGGGCGCGGTCACCGACCTCGGCGAAGGCCGCTTCCGCGTCGGCGGCGGCACCCGTCTCAAGGAACTCTGCGGCTTCGCCGCGCGCGAAGGCTGGAAGGGCTTCGAGTTCCTCGAAGGCATCCCCGGCACGATCGGCGGTTCGCTGCGCATGAACGCCGGCGCGATGGGCGGCTGGATCTTCGACGTCGTGGAATCCATCGAATGGCTGTCGCCGCAGGGCCGCGTGCGCGCCGCCCGCCGCGACAGCTTCGACGCCCTGTACCGCGACTGCCCGCAGCTGCACGGTTCCGTCGTGCTTTCCGCCGTGCTCCGGGCCGCCGGCCGCGACGAGCCCGCCGCCATCCGCGCGCGGATGGACGACATGGCCGCGCAGCGCCGCGCCTCCCAGCCGCGCGAAGCCAGCGCCGGCTGCGTGTTCAGGAATCCCGACGGCGACAAGGCCGGCCGCCTCATCGACCTCAGCGGGCTCAAGGGCCGCGCCGTCGGACCGGTCTCCGTCTCGCCGACCCACGCCAACTTCCTCGTCAACGCCGGCGACGCCAAGGCCGCCGACTTCATCGCGCTCATGCGCGCCGTCCGCGCCGAGGTGAAATCCCGCCAAGGCGTCGAGCTCCAGCCGGAGATCGTCGCCCTCGGACGCGAGTGGAAGGAACTCCTATGACTTCGCACCCCGAAATCGTCGTCCTCTGCGGCGGCCTCTCTTCCGAGCGCGAAGTCTCGCTGCGTTCCGGCCGGGCCGTCTCTTCGGCGCTGCCGGGTTCCCGCCTCGTCGAGCTCGACGCCGACGCCTTGCCCGCATGGCTCGACGGCGCCAAGCACGTCGTCCTGCCCGTCCTCCACGGCGGCTGGGGCGAGGACGGTCGCGCCCAGGCCGAGATGGAAGCCAAGGGCATCGCCTTCGCCGGCTGCTCGTCCGCCGCCAACCGCCTGTGCATGGACAAGGTCGCCACCAAGGCCGCCATGCGCGCCGCCGGCGTCCCGGCCATCCCCGAGGTCGCCTTCGCGGGCGCCGCCAAGCCCACGGCCGCCGCGCTCGTGGCCGCGCTTGGCGAGCACATCGTCATCAAGCCGGCGGACCAAGGCAGCAGCGTCGGCCTGTATGTCCTGGCAGGGGAGGGCGACGTCGCCCAGGCCCTGGCCGAGATCCCGGCCTCCGGCCGATGGATGGCCGAACGCCGCCTCCGCGGCCGCGAGATGTCCGTCGGCCTGCTGGACGGCCAGCCCATGGGCCTCGTCGAGATCGTGCCCCTGGCCGGCGTCTACGATTTTAAGACCAAATATACCAAGGGCGCCTCGGAGTATCGTTTCCCCGCGCCCGTCGGCCCGGAACTCACCGCCGCCATCGGCGCGGCCGCCGCCCGGCTGTTCGCCGCCGGCGGTTGCCGGGACTTCGCCCGCGCGGATGTCTTCCTTGAGCCTGACGGCCGGTTCTATTTCCTCGAGATCAACACGATGCCCGGCATGACCGAAACCAGCCTGATGCCCAAGAGCGCTTCCTGCGTCGGCCTCGACTTCCCCGCGCTCGTCCGCCGCATGGCCGCTCCGGCCCTGGCGCGCGCCGCCCAAACCGTCCGCCGCTGAACATGGGACTCTTCGACAATCTCTTCCGCAAACGCCGCGACGCCTTCATGGGCCAGGCCGACCGCGACTGGCGCGCGCTCGTGCCGCAGGACGTCAACCGCGTCCCCGAAGGCGAGATCGGCCGCAAGCGCGCCGTGCGCTCCAAGCTGCCCACGGTCCTCGCGACCGGGTTCTTCCTCGTCCTCGTGGCCGTGCTCTGGTGGGCCGTCGACGAATCCGTCACCGGCGCGCCGGCCGCGGGCTCGCTGCGTTACAAGACCGACGGCTTCCTCTCCGCCGACTTCGTGAAGAAGGTCGTCGCCAACGGGCCGGAAGGCTTCGGGCGCGACGTCCGTTCCATCAAGGCCGACCTCGAGGCCGACAACCAGGTCGTCGCCGCCGACGTGCGCCGACGTTCCGACGGCACGCTCGACATCTCCCTGCGCGAGCGCCTCGCGGTCGCCAAGATCGCCCTGATGCCCGCCAAGGGTTCGCTGCAGGTGCGCCTCGT
>RGES01000168.1 GCA_009917805.1 Verrucomicrobiota bacterium | reverse complement strand
AAGTCCTGCCACCAGGCCTGCTTGATGTTGTTCTTCAGCTCGACGCCGAGGGGGCCGTAGTCGAAGAAGCCGTTGAAGCCGCCGTAGATGTCGGAGGAAGGGAAGACGAACCCGCGGCGCTTGCACAGGTTGATGATGGATTCCATCTTGTCGGTCGGGTCGGCCATGGCTTGGTAAAGGCCCTCACCTATCCCCGCTCCGGGGGTCCGCCGCAAGCCTGTTCCCTCAGCGGGGGCGGGGCTCCGTGGTCAGGCCGGCGGCCTTCTTGGACCAAGTCCGGGCCGCGTCGGAGACCGCGCGGAACAGCTCGGAGAATTCCGCCGAGGCCGCGTTCAGGCGGGCCTGCGAACCTTCGAGGGAAGCCGAAAAGGACGCCAGCGCCGCGCCGGCGTCGGCGAGCCGGACCTGCAGGAGAGCCAGCGTCTCGTCGTCCAGGTTGCGATCGGCCTTCTCGACCGCCTCGCGCAGCCGGGCGCAGGCCGCGACCAGCCGGACGCTCTGCGCATCCAGCTTGCCGTCGCCGGTGGCTTCGAGGACCGCGCCGGTGCGTCGGACGATCATCGCGGAGAAACGGGCGGCGCGCTCGGGATCGGTCGCCTCGTGGAACGCATCGAGGTCCCGATCCAGTGCCGCCGCCAGACCGACCAGGTCCTTCGCGGCGAGGTCCTCGAGCTGCTGGACGAAGTCGGCGATCTTGCCCTGCAGGTTGCTGCCGAGCGGAGGGATCTCGTCGACGGCCAAGGGTTCGGCCGGAGCGGGCGCGGAAGCGTCCCAGATGAGTTCCACCTGCAGCATGCCCGACGCCGGACTCACCGCGACGAGGCGGGCGCGGAGACCGCGCGCGACTTCGGCGCGCAGGCGGTCGCCGCGGAGACGATCGGCGAAGCCGCGGTCTTCCAGGGTCTCCGGATCAAGGCTGAGCCGGACGACCGGACGGAGGCAACCGGCCGCGTCGGCGTCGAGGCCGATGGAAGCCACCTGGCCGACCGTCACGCCTTGGACGCGGACCGGCGTGCCGGAAGCGATGCCTTCGACCGAGAAGGCCGGGCGGAACACCACGGAGACGAGCGGCGCGGACCATGCGCGCCACCAGGAATAACCAGACCAAAGCACGGCCACGCCGAGGACGGCCAGCATCACGCCTCCGAGGGCGCGACGGCTCATCCGGCGGACTGCGGATAGCTGCCCAGCCACTTCACCACTTCGCAGCGACCCTTGAGTTCGGTGACGGCGGCCTGCACGGCCGCGGTGTCCCAGTGACCCGGGAAATCGACCGGCTCATGCTTGAGCGTGAGGACCACGCTCGTGACCTCGTCCTTGGCGCCGACGGCGTTGGCGGCCTTGGCGATGACGAAGAAGCGCGTGGCGTTGTGGCGGCGATCCTGGATGCCGCGGGCGAGGATGGGGACGCCGCGCGATTCGGCGGCGGTGGCGGAAGCGACGGCGGCCTGGCCTTGCGGATCGCGCGAGACGAGCTCGACGGCGGCGGCGGTGCTGTCGGTCTCGACGAGCACGGCCGACGGGACATGACGGGAGAGCCAGCCGCGGCACTGCGCGAGGGCGATGTCCTTCGAGAGGACCTTCTTCACCTGATCGAGGGGACCTTGGCCGACGAGGCACTGCTCGACGGAGAGCGTCACCTGGGCGACGACCTTCAGTTCGGATTCGGCGAGCAGGTCGAGCGAGTGGCTGACGACGCCTTCGGTGGAGTTCTCGACCGGCACGACGCCGTAGGACGCCTCACCGGATTCGACCGCGGCGAAGATGTCGCCGATGGCGCGGAGCGGGAGCGACGGCACGCTCGTGCCGAACGCGCGGATCTGGGCCTGCTGGGTGAAGGAGCCTTCGGGTCCGAGGTAGGCGACCGGCTTGGCCATCTGGGCGCCGATGGAAAGGGAGATGATCTCGCGGTAGACCGCGCGGAGACCGGAAGCCGGGATCGACGGAGCGGCCTCGGTGATGGAGCGGAGCAGCTGTTCTTCGCGCTGCGGGGCGTAGACCGGGGCGCCGGACTTCAGCTTCGCTTCGCCGATGGCACGGGCCACCTGCAAGCGCTCGCCGAGCAGCTTGAGGATCTCGCGGTCGATGCGATCGACCTCGCGGCGGTGCTCTTCGAGGCTCATTCGGCGGGCTTCTCGTCTTCGGGCGGGGTCTCCGTCGCGATCGCGGCGGAGGACTGGTCTTCCAGCGGCAGGCCGACTTCGGAATCGCCGACTTCGACCGGGGTGGTCGCGCGGGTGATCCATTCGGAAATCTGGGCGGGCGAAAGGACGTCGGAGGCCGGCAGTTCGCCGAGCGAACGCAGGCCGGTGAAGTCGAGGAACTTGTCGGTCGTGCCGTACTGGATCGGACGGCCCGGCAGGTCGGCGCGGCCGGTGACGGCGACGAGCTCGAGTTCGAGCAGGCGGTTCAGCGCGCTGTCGACGGAGACGCCGCGGATGGCTTCCATCTCCGAGCGGGTGACCGGCTGACGGTAGGCGACGATCGAAAGCGTCTCGAGGGACGCCGGGCTCAGGCGCTGCGGGCGCGGTTCGCCGCGGAGGAGGCGGACCCAGTCGGCGTAGGCCGGGGAGATCACCAGACGGAAACCTTCGGGTCCCTGCAGGATGCGGCACGCGTCGTTCGCGTCGCGCATCTCGGCCTCGAGGGCGTCGACCGCTTCGCGAATCTGGGTGGCCGTGAGGAGAGTCGGGACCTGGTCGATGATGTCCTGGATGACTTCCTGGACGGGAGGCGTGACGGGCGCGAGCGTGGGTTCGCCGGCGGCCTCGAGGAGGTCGGGCTGGCGCTCGGCGGCCGCCTGGGCGTGGTAGCGCTGCACGACCTTCTGGATGTCCTTGATGGACACCGCCTCGGAGGTCGAGAACAGGAGGGCCTTGATGATTTTCTTGAGGTTGAATTCCACGGGACGAGGAGGCTTAAATCGGATTGTCGGGAGCGACGGGGCGGTTCAGTGTCCGCTCCCTGCCCTCTTATTAGGGGGCGCTCACCGACTGACAACCGCAGACTTTTCACACCCATCATGACCGACGCCAACCACTGCCGCCAACACTCCGCCATCGTCGTGGACGGCCCCGACCGCGCCCCCAGCCGAGCCATGCTCCGGGCCGTGGGCTTCACCGACGCCGACTTCGGCAAGCCCGTCGTGGGCGTCGCCTCGACCTGGTCGATGGTCACCCCCTGCAACATGCACATCGACCGCCTCGCGGTCGAAGCCGCCAAGGGCGCGGACAACGCGGGCGGCAAGGCGATCATCTTCGGCACCATCACCGTCTCGGACGGCATCTCGATGGGCACCCCCGGCATGCGCTACTCGCTCGTCTCGCGCGAGATCATCGCCGACTCCATCGAAGCCGTGACCGGCGCCGAAGGCTTCGACGGCCTCGTCGCCATCGGCGGCTGCGACAAGAACATGCCCGGCTGCGTCATGGCCATGGCGCGCCTCAACCGCCCGTCCGTCTTCGTGTACGGCGGCACCATCGTCCCCGGCCTGCACCGCGGCCAGTCGGCCGACATCGTCACCGTCTTCGAAGCCGTCGGCAAGCATGCCGGCAAGCAGATCGGCGACGGCGAGCTCAAGGAGATCGAAGCCTGCTCCATCCCCGGCGAAGGCTCCTGCGGCGGCATGTACACCGCCAACACCATGGCCTCCGCGATCGAAGCGCTCGGCCTCAGCCTGCCCGACAGCTCC
>RGES01000167.1 GCA_009917805.1 Verrucomicrobiota bacterium | reverse complement strand
GCGGAGCCACGCAATCAGATCGGCGAGCTCCTCGCGGGAAAATGCGGCGTCGAGGCCCATGGGCATGAGGCTCTCGGTGAGGGTGGTGTCGCCGACGATCTGCGCGTGGGCCAGGTCTTTCTCCTGGCCGGAAATATCGACGAGCCGCAGGCCTTCCGCGGTGTGGCTGCGGACCACGCCGAGCGAGGTCTGGCCGTCGGCGGTCTCGATCAGGTGGGCTTCGTAGTCGCGGGCGAGGGTGCTGCTGGGAAAGAGGATACTCTCGGCGAGGTCGCGTTCGGTGCGGATGGCGCCGATCTTGGAGAGGTCCGGTCCGATGGCCCGGCCGAGTTCGCCGATCCGATGGCAGGCGATGCAGGTGCCTTTGCCGGAGGCGAAGAAGGCTTGGCCGCGGGCAGGAGCTCCGTGGGCCGCGGCTTCCGCGATGCGGCCGAGGTCGCGCTTCTTGACGTCAAGGGCGGCTTCCGCGGCTTGGCGGGCGGGTAGGATGATTTGTTCGAAAAGGCGCGGCGGGTGGTCGCTCAGGGCGGTCCGGTAGAGGCTCTCCTGCTGGCTGATGAGGGCGGGGTTGCCGGCGACGGCCTTGGTCAGGGCTTCCGCGGCCTCGGTGTCCTTGGGCGATGTCCGTCGGAGCAGCTTGGTGAGTTCGCGGAGTTCGATCGGACCGACCTGCGCGAGCGTCGGCGCGAGCGTCATCGTCTGCTCGTGCGACAGCGTGGCGGAACTCAGCATGGTCGCGGCCTGGATGCGCGCGGCGGCGGAAGCGTCTTTCGTCAGCGTCGCGAGGAGCAACGTGAAGACCTGCGGCGACATCGCCCGCGCCTGCATGGAATCCAGCGCGCGCAGGCGGAGGGAGGTCGGACGACGGGCGTCCTCCGCGATGGCTTGCAGGGCGGCGTCGAACTGAGGCGAACGCAGGCGTCGGATCGCGTCCAGCAGGACCGGGCTGGAGTCGGTGCCGAGGAGGCGGAGGAGTTCGTCGGCCCATCCGGAAGCCGGCTTGACGGCGCTGGCGGCGATGGTGGTCAGGGCGATACGACGGACGGCCCCTGCTTCGTGACGCAGCATCTTCGTGATGACCGCTTGGATCTCGGGCCGCGCCGCTTTCGCGAGGGTGACTTCATGCAAGGCGCGCAGGCGGTTGGCGGCGGGCTCTTTGGCTTCGAGCCATGTCAGCAAGATCGCGTCGAGTTCCGTCCGGGCATCGTAGTGGTCGGTGAGCACCTTCAGGGCGGCCGTGCCCAGGGCGGCGTCCTCGGCGTCCAGCTGGGTGCAGGCGAATGAGGCGAACGCATCGACCGCCTGCCGGTGGGCCGGAGGGTAGGAATTGATGGGCAGCTGGTAGGAGGCGAGCAGCCGTCGTCGGGCGGTCGGACTCTCGGCCTGTCGGAGCAGCTCGAGGTCGTGCACGACGAAGAGATTTTGGGCGGCGCGAATCAGCGCGTGTTCGGTCGGGGCGTCCAAGGACTGCGGCATCAGGCCGAGCAAGGCCTTGCGGATGGCGGAGGATTCGGGACGGACCTCCGCGATGCGGGCGAGCGCGCGGAGACGGACCTGCGGGTCGGTGGTTTGAAGGGACTTGAGCAAGCTTTCGGCGTCATCGCCCAGCGGCTGATAAGGAGTCTGCCAAGCCCCGGCGACCGAAGCCGGCTTGCCGGTCGGCCGGATGCGCAGGATCGAGCCGAGGACGTCGGGTTTGGCCATCAGGCTGGACGGGCAGCCGAGGCGGAACCATCCGCCGGTGTTAAGCACGAGCAGCGAGCCGTCGGGGGCTTCGATCACGTCGGTGAAATGGACGTCAGGGTCGTCGAGCTTGAGGAACTCGTTCTCGGTGGCGCGATAGGTCGATCCCTGTGGCGACAGTTCCATGCGGACGACGCGCTGGGTGTTGAAGTGCGTGACCAGGAACTGGAGCGGCGCGTCGGCGCCGCGGGTTTCCGGATAGGTCTTCCAGAAGCTGGCCCCGCTGACGGCGACGTGGCCGAAGTTATGCATCACCGGCATGGCCGGCAGCGTGCGGGGCAGCCCCGCGATGATGTGCGGAAGGTCCGCCCGTTCGTAGACGCCGCCGGCAAGCCAATGGACGAGCGTGTCGCCGCGAGGCTGGCTATAATACAGATTCTGGACGCCGATGACTTCGCCTTGCGGCGTGAAATCGACCTCGACCGGATTGTCGCCGGCGAGCAGGGCGTGCCAGCGGACATCGGTGCCGTCTGGTCGCGCGCTCCAGATGCCCGAGCTCTTGCCTTCGTAGACGACCTTACCGTCCTTGCCTGCGGCCTTGTAGCCCTTGCGGCCGTGACACCAGTAGAGGCGGCCGTTCGGGTGCAGGAAGGGGCCGTGCACGTCGGCGGCGTTGCCGGTGTAATCGAACCCGCTGACGATCATCTCACGGCGATCGGCCACGCCGTCGCCGTCCGTGTCGGTCAGTTTCCAGATCCCGGGCGGCGATGCGACGTAGAGGCTGCCCGCGAGCCATTGGGCTCCGGAAGGGAAGGTCATCTTGTCGGCGTAGACCGTGCTACGATCGAAGGCGCCGTCGCCGTCGGTGTCTTCGAGCATCAGCACGCGGTTCGGCGGATTGGCTTCGAGCTGGTCCTTCTTCCAGTTCACGCCGACGGCGTCGCCGACGAACAGTCGGCCACGGTCGTCGAAGCAGCCGGCGATCGGATGCGTCACCAGCGGGGCGGCCGCGGCGACGGTGAGCGCGTAGCCCGCGGGGAGCTGGGACTTCGGCGCAGGGACCGTGACGGACGAGCGGACGACGACCGGCCGGACGGAGGAGGCCGGGATCGGTTCCGGTGCGACGGGCGCCGCCGTCGCGGCGAGCACCGAGGCCAGCAGGCCGATGACGATATGTTCACGCATGGCGGCGGATGGCCTCGCGGTAGGCGAGGGGCGGGAGGTCCTGGTGGCGCTGGAACTGTCGGTGGAAGTAGGCTGCGGTGGGGTAGCCGCACTGATGCGCGATCTGCTTCACGGACTCATCGGTCTCGGCGAGCAGGCGGGCGGCGCGGGCGATGCGCAGTTCGTTGAGGTACTGGGGGACGGAGCGACCGGTGCACTTCTTGAACAGCCGGCTGAAGGCGCTTTCGCTCAGGCCGGCCAACGTGGCGAGCTCGGGAACGTAGAGGGGCTTGCCGAGGTTCGCCTTGATGTGAGCGACGACGTTGCCGATGCGGTCGGAGGTCTGCGCGTCCGTCGTCGCATGGAAGCCGGCCGAGGCGATCTCCTTGAGCTCGTCGGAGCCGGCCGCGAGTTCGAGGAATTCGATCAGCAGCGCCAGGCGTCGGAGCCCGTGGGCCTTGGGCATCTTGTGCAGGAGCACGGCGGCCTGCTTGCGCGTGGCGCCGCGGAACTCCAAGCCCAGGCGGGCGCGTTCGAGCAGGCGGCGGATGGCGGCGACGGAGGAATGCTGGGTCCACTCTTCGCCGAAGAGATTCGGGCGGAACTGCACCAGGATCCATTCGACGCCGGCCTGGCGGCCCTTGCGGTCGTTACGGAAGTCGTGGGGCAGGTCGGAGCCGAGGAGCAGGATCTCCCCCACCTTGAGCGGCGACATCTTGTCGCCGATCCAGCGTTCGGTGCCGCCGCGTAGGAGGAAGAAGATCTCGTGCTCCGGATGATGGTGCCACACGCACCCGAAGTCGCGTTGGCTCAGGTGCTCGCAGGCGACGAGCTCGTTCGCCGAAGCGGGCGATTGCTGTTCCTTGATGAGCC
>RGES01000166.1 GCA_009917805.1 Verrucomicrobiota bacterium | reverse complement strand
CTGGACGATGGAGCCTTCCTGGCAATTGGCTTCGATGCTTTCCCACTTCCGGATCTGGAGGGCGCGATCGTAGGAGACGGTCGGGGTGCCGTCCTTGTTCTCAAGCTTCTCGAGGTAGACCTCGAGCTGCATGCCGACCTGGACTTCGGCCATGTCGGGGAATTCGGCCTGGGGGATGAATCCCTCGGACTTGCCGTTGATGTCCACGACGACGAACTTGTCTTCGCGGATTTCGGTCACCGTGGCGGAGATGACGGAGTGTGCTTTGAGCGCGCCGAAATTGGAGTCGGCGAGCAGTTTTTCCATTAGGCTCATGTTGTTTTGACTGTTTGTCCTGGCCGTCGCGGAGGACGTTTCCAGGGTTTGGTTGGTTTTTGGGTTTCCCCTCGGAGATTCCGCAGACACATGCCGGCGGGCCGAAAGGAAGGTCAAACGAACCGTCCGAACGACCTCATGGCAAGCGGAATTTGGGCCGAACCAGGGGGCGGCCCCCGCTTATTTGGCGGCTTTGGCGGCCGGGCGGCCCCGGAGCGCGTAATCCACGATGCCGGCGGCCACGGCCTCGGCGATCTTCTGGCGGTAGGCGGCGTCGGCGATCTGGGCGCCTTCCTTGCGGCTGGACATGAAACCACCCTCGATGAGGACGCCCGGGCAGGGAAGGGTGCGCAGGACGGCGAAGCGGGCGCGACGGACGCCGCGGTCCTCGGCGCCGGTGCCGGCGAGCAGGCGTCGCTGGATGCCCCAGGCGAGCGCCATGTTCGCGGTGTCGAAGCGGTTGCCCGGCTCGGCGGACGTGGTGGACTTGGCCTTGCCGGCGTTGGTCGACTTCTGGCCGGCGGGCGTGAGGCAATAGGTCTCGATGCCGCCGCTGCTGGTGTCGCCGGCGGGACCGGCGTTGTAATGGAGGCTGACGAACAGGTCGGCCTTGACGCTCGCCGCGACGGCCGGGCGGTCGTCGAGGTCGACGAAGACGTCCTTGGTGCGGGTGAAGACGACTTCGAAGCCCTGCTTCTCGAGCAGGATCTTCAGGCGCGCGGCGGTGTCGAGCGTCGCGGCCTTCTCGTTGTATTTGTAAGGGGCGTTGACCTTGCCGGTGTCCTTGCCGCCATGGCCGGGGTCGAGGACGATGCGACGGACGGCGGCCTTCGGGGTCTCCCAGAAGAGCGGCACGAAGACCTTCTCGTAATCGATCTTCGAGAGGGTGAGGTGGCCGCGCTGCGAGCCGACCGCGTCGTCGAGCATGACCTTCACGCCGTCGACGAGGATGAACTCCTTGCTGTATTCGGCGTAGAGCGTGACGCCGGTCCGGGAGACGTAGCGTTCGGAGATCCGGCCGTCGCCGGCCTGGCGGGGCGCGTCGCGCAGGCCGAGCTGGCGCACGGATTCGCCGAGGTAGTAGTCGGTCGAGGCCGCCGAAAGCATCGCGCCGACGCCGAGCAGCAGGAGTATCGCCGCGAAGCGCCGCACGTGCTTATTCCGCGTCGTTCTCGCCGTTGTCCACGTCGGAGTCGTCTTCGCCGTCCTCTTCGCCCGGCGTCTCGTTGTGCACGAGCTTGCGCTTGTTCTGCTGGACGGGCGTGAGGCCGACGACGATCGCGCGGCCGCTGCGCTTGGGTTCGTTGTCGCGCGTGCTGATATGCATCAGGGCCTCGATGGCCTTGGTGATGGTGGCGATGCCGATCTCGGGGTGCTCGAGCTCGCGGTAGCGGTACTGGAGCAGGAGCTTCACCTTGTGGCCGTGGAAGAGGAAGTTCTCGGCGCGGCGGACCTTGATGAAGAGGTCATGGTTGTCGATGCGCGGGCGGAGCTTGATCTCCTTGACCTTCGAGGCGGTCTTCTGGTGCTTGTGCTTCTTGGCTTCTTCGTAGAGGTACTTGCCGTATTCCTGCAGCTTGCAGACGGGCGGCACGGCGGACGCGGCGATCTCGATGAGGTCGACGCCGAACTCGCGGGCGAGGTCGAGCGCCTGCTGCGTGGGCATGATGCCCATCATCTCGCCCTTGGGGGAGATGACGCGTACTTCGGTCGCGCGGATGCGGTCGTTGCGCTTGGGCCCTTTGTCTTCTTTGCGGAAGTTGCCGCGATTCTGTCCCCCGTTGTTATTGTTCGGGCGGGGGCTGTTAGGACGATAGGGCGAAGGCATTAGGTACTGCGGAGGTGTCTTGCGGATAAACTCCCCGTTTGTCGGCGATGGTTCAAGCACCGATTATCCCCTCCGCGCCGCACGCGCGCTCCGCTTACTTCGTCGCGGCGATCGCTTCGAGCAGCTGCTTGCCATGCTCGGCGGCCTCGACCTTGGGCACGACGCCGATGAGCTTGCCGTCGCCGTCGAAGAGGTAGGCGGCCCGGAGCGGACCGAGATACTTCTTCCCGTACATGGACTTCTCGACGATGGCGTCCAGGGCCTTGGAGAAGAGGTCGTCCGGGTCTGAGACGAGGGTGAACTTATAACCGTGCTTGGCCGCGTACTTGGTGTGGGAGGCGCAGGTGTCCCGGGAGACAGCAATCAACCTAAATCCTTGTCTGACAATGGCTTTCTCATTTTTATCCATCTCGGCGGCCTGTTTATCGCAGGCCGAGGTGTTGTTGCGCATGTAGACGGAAACGATGGTCGGACCATCCAGGAGGTCGGCAAACGGGCCGTTGACGGCCTTACCGTCCACCAGGGCGTCTACTTTGAAGGTCAATTTAGGCTTTTTTCCGAGGGAAAGCATGGTTTTTAGGTTTGGGTGCAGGTCAGGGGAGCGGGCTTACGGCGGATTGTCAAATGGCCGACCTGATCCGCGGTCCGCGAGAAAGTGAGGCCTTCTGCACCCCCGCGGCCCTTTCCCCTTTACAAGTCCCCCCGGACGCCCTTTGTTCCGACCCTTTCCGCCATGCAAAAGACCCGCAAGTCAGTCTCCAAGCGCTTCAAGGTGACCGGTACCGGCAAGGTGATGCGTCGTTCCCCGAACACGCGCCACCTGCTCAGCTCCAAGTCCCGCAAGCAGCGCCGTCGTGCCAACAAGTCCAAGCGCGTCGACTCCGGCTTCGAGAAGAAGATGCTGGCTTCGATGCCTTTCGCCTAAACCGGCGTTCCCCTCTGGCCAAAAGGGTGTTCTTAAGGCGACCCCGCGGCCTCTCATCAACCAATAAAAATACCATACCAACATGCCTCGTGCAACCAACGGTCCAGCCACCAAGGCGCGCAAACGTCGCGCCATCCGTGCCGCTAAGGGCTACTTCGGAAACAAGTCCCGCCTGTACGTCTACGCTCTCGAAGCCGTCCAGCGCGCGCAGAAGTTCGCTTACCGCGATCGTCGCAAGAACAAGTCCACCTTCCGCCAGCTGTGGATCGTGCGTCTGAACGCTGCCTGCCGTCCCCTCGGCATCAGCTACAGCCGCCTGGTCAACGGCCTCAAGAAGGCGAACATCACGATCGACCGCAAGAACCTCAGCGAGCTCGCGATCCACGACGCTCCGGCGTTCGAGTCCATCGTGACGAAGGCCAAGGCCGCGCTGAAGTAAGCGCCCCGCCCACGTCGCCCCGAAGGCCCCGGTCACCCCGGGGCCTTTTTGTTTTCGCAGGGGTGCTTTCGCTTGCCGATTGGCCCTGCCCACGCACAAATCTACGCCATGCAGCAGCAGCTCGCCCAGCTCGTCGCCACCGCCCAGCAGGAGGCCCTCGCCGTCACGTCCCGTGCCGAACTGGAGGCCTTCAAGGCGCGCGTGGTCGGCCCCAACGGC
>RGES01000165.1 GCA_009917805.1 Verrucomicrobiota bacterium | reverse complement strand
ACGAATCAGTGGGGCAGGCCTTTGAGGTCGGCAGGCATGACTTTGTCGTCCTTGGCGAATTCGGCGGCGAGCTTCGCGCGCATTTCCTGGAGCCGCTGCGGTTCTTTGCCGGCGAGGTCCTCTTTCTCGTACGGATCGGCGGCGAGATTGAAGAGCTGCGCCTTGGCCTTGTTCATCGCGATGATCTTCCAGTCGCCATGGCGCAAGGAGCGTCCTTGCGGGTGGGCGATATAGATCGACCGGGGTGCGGGAGCGGCGTCTTCGCCGGTGAGGACTTTCCAGCGGTCGAGTCCGTCCCATTTCAGGTCGGTCGCGGGCGCGAAGCCGGTGAGACCGCCGAGCGTAGGCAGCCAGTCACCGACGTAGAGGGGCGCGGTGACCTTGGCGGGCTTCAGCTTGCCGGGCCAGTTCACGAAAGCACAGACCCGCGTGCCGCCTTCGTAGAGGGTATTCTTCTGGCCGCGCAGCGGATCGTTCTCGGAGGTGAAGATGATGAGGGTGTTCTCGCGCTGGTGGGTGCGTTCGAGCGCCTCGAGGAAAGCCCCGACCTTGGCGTCGAGCTGCGCGACCATCGCGGCCATGCGCAGGCGCGACTCGTGCTTCACCTCGTCGTCATGGAATCTGACCCCGTCGTAGAGCTTCTTGTATTCGGCGGGCGCGTCGACGGGCGAGTGCACGGCATGGAACGGCACGTACATGAACCAGGGCTGGTCGCCGCCTTGCGTGATGCGCTTGAGGGCTTCCGCGGCGACGAGTTCGGTCGCGTTGCCTTCCTCGTGGAAAAGTCTCCCGTCGCGATGCCAGGTGTCGACGTAGGGGCTGTCCTTGCGGTACTTGTGCGTCCACGGATCGGCGGCGCCGGTGAGCGTGCCGTAGCTGGTGTCGAAGCCGTAGGCGTTGGGAATCCATTCCGGGCGGGCGCCGAGATGCCATTTGCCGGCGAGGTGCGTGCGGTAGCCTACGGATTTCAAGGCGGAGGCGAGCGTGGTCGTGCCGAGGGGCATCGCGCGGAGGTTGCTCGGGCTCAGCGCCTGGGGTCCGAAGCGGCCCGGACAGCGGCCGCTCATCAGCGCGGTCCGGGTAGGCGTGCAGACGGGCTGGACGTAGTGTTGGTCGAGTTCGAGGCCGGTGCGGACGAGCCGGTCGAGGTTCGGCGTCTTGCCGAAGCCGCCGTGCCAGCCGACGTCGGCCCACCCGAGGTCGTCCGCGACGATGAGCAGGATGTTGGGTTTCTCGACGCCGGCGAGCGGCGATAGCGAGAGCAGGCAGGCGAGCAGCACGCGAGCATTCATGGGGTACGCTGACCCTACTTCCTGCCCCAAGGCTTAACAGATTATTTATATGACGGAATCTGGCTTAGCGGCCGAAGTCCGTAAGGTCGCCAGGGCCTTGGGCGGGGCGAAGTTCGATGGAGCGGAGTCGAAGGGTTTCGGCCTGGTCGCCCAAGTTGAAGCGGACGTGGATCGCCTGGCCCGCGACGGGCAGGGTGATGTTCTGTTCGGAGGCCCCGGCGGGCAGGGTGAAGCGCACGAGGTTGGCCGGGAGGAAGTCGGGCTGCTCCTTGGTGCGCCAGCTGAGCGAGCAGGCGGAGGCGACCTTCGCGTCGGCCTTGATGACGGCGGTCACCGGGCCGTTCAGCGCGAGGCCGGTCTTGGCGAGGAAGGGCTTGGCGTTCTTGGCGGCCTTGGCGTCGGCGGTGACGGTCAAGGCGCCGTCCTTGGTCACGATCGTCCCGTTGCGGCAGAGCCATCCTTGGATCGATCCGGGCGGCGCTTCCTTGCCCTTGGGGGCGTCGGGCAGCGGCGGGATGACCTCGTGTTCCGCGAAGAGGCCTTCGTGGTGGGCATCGAAGGAGACCGGCAGGCCGGGCGGGGTCAGCGTCTCGCTCCATGCCTGGAGCGCCTTCGTCAGGCGGGCGGCGACCTCGGGCTGGGCGGCGAACTGGTTCTTCTTCACGTTCTCACCGTCGGGTTGGGAGATGTCGAAGAGCAGCTGTTCGCGTTCGCCGAGCCGGATCAGCTTCCAAGGGTATTCCTGGACCGCGGCCTGCGAACCCCAGCGCCAGAAGAGTCGGTCATGCGGGGCCGCAGGATTATCGCCGGAGAGGAAGGGGGTCAGGTCGACGCCGTCGAGGACCGGATCTTTCGGAAGTCCGGCGAGCGCGACGGCCGTGGCGGCTACGTCGAGGCTGATGACCGGCTTGTCGTATGCTTTGCCGGCCGGGAGCTTGCCCAGCCACGCCGCGACGAACGGCGTGCGGATACCGCCTTCGGTGAGCATGCCTTTCTGGCCGACGAGCGGCGTATTGAGTGAGCCATCCCAGGCCTTGCCGAGCGGAGCGCCGTTGTCGCCGATGAAGAAGATGAGCGTGTTCTTTTCTTGTCCCATCGCCTTGAGCTTCGCGCGGAGCAGTCCGAGGCCTTCGTCCATCGCCGCGATCATGGCCAGCGCCTGGCGGCGTTCCTTGGGCAGTTCCTTCGGCGTCTTGGAGAACCAAGGCTCGGGGGACTCGAGCGGGACATGCGGGGCGTACCAGGCGAGGTAGAGGAAGAAAGGCTGCTCGGGCTTGGCGGCGCGACGATCGAGGAAGGACAGGGCCGCTTCGGTCTGCACGACGACGCGGAAGCGGTTGTCGGCGACGACGTGCGGGGCGTCGGCGAAGGGTCTGCCTTGCAGGTCATGCGAGGCGTAGAACTGTCGCAGTTCGCCGCGGAAGTACTCGTCAAAGCCCTGGGCGTGGGGCATGTGCTCCTTCGAGACACGCAGGGCCTTCTCGCCTTTCTTGCCTCCCATGAGGTCGAGGTGCCACTTGCCCACCTGGCCGGTGACGTAGCCGGCGCCCTTGAGGCGTTCGGCGATGGTCAGCTGTTCGAGCGGGAGCGGGCCTTTGTTGTTATCCTCGACGCCGAAGCGTTGCTGATAGCGACCGGTGAGCACGCCGGCGCGGGAGGGTACGCACTGCGGCGCCGAAACGTAGCCGCGGGTGAAGCGCACGCCCTCGCGGGCCATCGCGTCGAGGTTCGGCGTGCGGATGTCCTTGTCCGAGCCCTGCGCGCCCAGGTCCGCCCAGCCGTGATCGTCCGAATAGATCAGGATGATGTTCGGCTTGTCCGCGGCGACGGCCGCGACGGCGAGGAGGAGCAGGCTGAGCGTGCGCATCACTTCTTGGCTTCGACCTTGGTGCCGTTGATCGTCAGGTTCTTCACGTCGGCGCTCTTCGTGCCGGCCAGCCAGCTGCGGGCCTTGGCGCTGCCGACGTAAGGATGCTTGGCCTTGAGTTCGACGCCGTCGAGGTTGGCGGCCATCTCGTCGCCCTTCCACTCGACGCGGAGGTGGTGCCACTCGCCCTGCTTGGCGGTGACCTTGGTCGTGGCGATGGTATGGGAAGGAGCGACCGAATCTTCGGCGATCGACAGCGCGGTCGGCGTCACGACGACGCGGGCGACGTGCTTGGCGCCGTCGCAGCCGACAAGGAAGCCGCCGGGGGCGTTCTGGCGGAAATCCAGTTCGATGACCGCGGCGGAAAGGCCGACCTTATGCCAGAGCACCGGCACGTGCTTCTGCTCGGGGAGGTCGATCATGTGCAGGACGCCTTCTTCGGGGACCCACTTGCCCTTGGCGGACTGCCAGTCGGCGCCGAGGGGTTCCTTGAAGGACGGGGTCGCCAAGGACGGAAGAGGCTGCTCGTTGAGGAGCGGTTTGACGTCGGCGCCGAAGGAGAGGGAGGCGAGGAGCAGGG
>RGES01000164.1 GCA_009917805.1 Verrucomicrobiota bacterium | reverse complement strand
ATGGACATGGGATTATTTGTTAAGGACTTCGTCGAGGTTGAGGAGCTGGCTGCAGACCATCGTCCACGCGGCCAGTTCGGGCTTGGGGAGCTTCTCGTCGGACTTCGAGTCGCCGACCTTCAGCAGGGCTTCGGCGTCGGCGGCGTTCTTCGCGTAGTGCGCGCGCAGCTGGGCGAGGCTGTCCGTCAGGATCGGGAGCTCGTTCGCCTTGAGCGGCCGGCAGAGCAGGCGGGTGGCGGCGGCGTTGAGGCGGGCGGTGTCGTCGCCGGCCTGCTGGAGCGTGTGCTGGGCCAGGATGCGCGAGGCTTCGACGTATTGCGGGTCGTTGAGCGTCACCAGCGCCTGCAGCGGCGTGTTGGTGCGGTCGCGGCGGACGCAGCTGGCTTCGCGCGAAGGAGCGTTGAAGATGTCGAGGCTGGCGGGCGGCGCCATGCGCTTCCAGAAGTTGTAGACCGTGCGGCGGTAGAGGTTCTCGCCGCTGTCCTGCTTGTACGACATGTTGTGCATGCCGACGACTTCCCAGATGTTTTCGGGCTGGTAGGGGTAGGTGCCCGGTCCGCCCATGCGCTTCGAGAGCGTGCCGCTGGCGGCGAGGGCGTAGTCGCGGATCATCTCGGCATCCATGCGGAAGCGCGGGCCGCGGCTGAGGAGCGCGTTGTCGCGGTCCTTCTCGATCTTCTCCGGGGTCATGATCGCGGCCTGGCGATAGGTGGCGCTGGTCAGGACCTGCTTGTAGAAGCGCTTCACGTCCCAGCCATGCTCGCGGAAATCGACGGCCAGCCAGTCGAGCAGTTCCGGGTGCGACGGGGCGCTGCCCATGATGCCGAAGTCTTCGGTGGTCTTCACGAAGCCCGTGCCGAAGAGTTCCTGCCACATGCGGTTGACGGTCACGCGGGCCGTGAGGGTGTTGGCTTCGCTGACGAGCCATCGGGCGAGGCCGAGGCGGTTGCGGGGGGCGTCGGCGGGGAGCTTGCCGAGCGCGGCCGGGACTTCGGCTTCGACCTGCGGCCCAAGCTTGTCGTAGGCGCCGCGCATGAGGATGTTGGCCATCGGCTTGCTATCCATCTTCTCCTCCTGGATGTGCGTGAGCGGGCTGCGGGCCTGGATGGCCATCCGCTCGGCGGTCAGTTTCGCGACGAGGTTGACGGCGATCTTGGAGGGTTCGTGGCGATTGTTGAGGTAGTGTTCGAGCAGGGCCTCCTTCTGCTTCGGTCCCGGCTTGCCGGCGAGCATCAGGCGCAAGGGCGCGAGCTTGGAGAGGGTGGTGACTTCGGTCGGCGCCAGGGTTCGCGCGTAGAGGAAGACGTCCTGGATGTTGCCGTGGAACGGTTCGCCGTGGCTCCGTTGTCCGAGGCGGGTCGGCGTCGCGGCCTTCGTGTCGGTCTTGAGCTTGTCGACCTCGCCGCGTGTCTCGGCGAGGACGCCGTCGACGTAGATCTTCACGCCTGAGGCCTTGCCGCTGCCATCGTAGGTCATCGTGACGTGCTGCCAGGCGGCGCGGGCGGGGTTCTTGGTCGTGACGACCTTGATGGCGTCATCGGGCCACTTGCTGATGATATAGACGCCGTAATTCCGGGCGGTCTGGAAAAGCGTCCAGCCTTGGGAGCCCTTCGGGTCGTCCATGCGGCCGATGATCGTGCCGTTGCCTTCCAGTTTGTCGGGGCGGGCCCAGGCGGCGGCGCTGAAGGCCTGCTTGGTGCTGAAGTTGCCGGCTTCGCCGACGATGAGGTGGGAGCCCTTCTTGAAGGTCGGGGCCGGGCCGCTCTTGCCGTCCTTCTTCCAGGTCACCGGTTCGCCGGCGGCGGTGGTGCCGGCCGGGATGCCGGCGCCTTCGTTGAGGGCGAGGCGGGCGACGAGGGCCTTGGTCGGGATATCGGCGTCGAGGTCGGCCGGCTTCGCCGTCGCGATCCACTGGTCGAAGAGAGGCGTGCCGGTCTTGCGGGCTTCGGCGACCTGCTTCTTGCCGGCTTCGATCTCGGCCGGCAGCGCGGCCCAGCGCGGTTTGTCGGCGTCGGTCGGCAGGTAGAGCACGGGGCCTTTGCCGTCCTTCACGTTGCCGTCGAGGCCGCCTTGGGTGGTGTTGCGGAAGAAGGCGGCCATCGAGTAATAATCCTTCGCCGTGATCGGGTCGAACTTATGGTCGTGGCACTGGGCGCAGTTCGTGGTCAGGCCGAGGTACACCCAGCCCATCGTCTGCACGCGGTCGGCGGCGTAGTTGGCGAGGTTCTCCTCGACGATCGTGCCGCCTTCGTTGGTGGTGATGTTGCAGCGCTGGAGGCCGGTGGCGATGAGCTGGTCTTCGGTGGGCTTGGGCAGGAGGTCGCCGGCAAGCTGTTCGATCGTGAACTGGTCGAAGGGCTGGTTGCGGTTGTAGGCCTTCACGACCCAGTCGCGGTAGGGCCACATCTCCCGATAGGCGTCGAAGTGCAGGCCGTGCGTGTCGGAATAGCGGGCGGCGTCGAGCCAGTAGCGGGCGCGATGTTCGCCGTAGGCGGGCGTGGCGAGCAGTTCGTCGATCAGCGCGTTCAACTGGGCTTCGGCGAGGCGGGCTTCGGCCTTCGGCGCGTATTTGGCGAGCAGTTCGGGCGAGGGCGGCAGGCCGGTGAGGTCGAGGCTGATGCGACGGACGAGCGTGGCGGCGTCGGCTTCGGGCGCAGGCTTCAGGCCCGACGCGGCGAGCTTGGCGGCGACGAAGCGGTCGATGGGGTGCTTGGACCAAGCGTCGTCGGCGACCGCAGGCAGGGCGGCCTTCTGCGGGGCGACGAGCGACCAATGCGGCTGCCAGGGGGCGCCTTGTTCGATCCAGCGCTTGATCAGCGCGATTTCGGCGGTCTTGAGGGTCTTATGCTCCTTGGGCGGAGGCATGATCTCCTCTTCGTCCTTGGAAATGATGCGCTGGTAGAGCGTGCTCTTGTCGGGCTGGCCTTTGATGATGGTCGGCGGTTCTTCCTTGCCGTCCTTCGTCTGGCGCGGGGCGAAGAAGCCCGCTTCGGTGTCGAGGCGCAGGCTGGCCTTGCGGGAGGCGGGATCCGGGCCGTGGCAGTGGAAGCAGTTTTCGGCGACGATCGGTCGGATGTCGCGGTTGAACTGGATCTTCTCTTCGGCCGCGAAGGAAGCGGACGCAAGGAAGGGCAGGAGCGCCAAGAGGGGCTTACGCATCGGGAAGGGGATGGTTTGAATAAAAGGGCTTAACGGTGGAGGGGAAGCCGGATTAGGTCCCTTGCGACATAAGAGTGGGGGCCTAGTCAGGTTGTTCCCCTGACTAGGTGTAAAATACTACCTTCTGGCGTGCAGGATTAGGTCAGAATTCCCAGCGGCGGGGCTTGCCTCCGGCGGGCGTCAACTCGACCCAGTCGATCTCGACGGCTTCGGTGGCGTGGGGGAGGTACAGCCGCATGATCGCGGCGGGGCCTTGGTGCGGCAGCGCGACGGTGATCTCCTGCCAGTCGCCGCCCTTGGCGGCGTAAGGGAAGGCGACGATTTCGGCGTTCTTGCTGGTGCCGGTCGGCACGAGGTCGACGTGGCCATCGCCGCCGCTGGCGGAGCGGAGCCGGAAGGTGACCTTCGCCGGGCCGGTCAGGCCGGCGCCGACGCCCAGGAACGGCGCGGGTCCTTGGCCTTTGGCGGTGAGGATGCCATCTTTGACGGAGGCCACGCAGTTGCGGTTCTTCCAGGACATCAGCGGATCCTTGGGCGTGGCGACGACCTTGCCGAAGGCCGGGTTCAGTTTCGGGACGACGGCCTCGGTGTCCTTGAGGAAGTCGGAGATG
>RGES01000163.1 GCA_009917805.1 Verrucomicrobiota bacterium | reverse complement strand
ACGGCCACCTGACCGGTGAAGGCCTTGGTAGAGGCCACCGAGATCTCCGGGCCGGCATGGAGGTAGACGCCGCGGCCGGCCTCCCGGGCGATGGTCGAGCCGACGACGTTGACGAGACCCATGACCATGGCGCCCTTCTCCTTGGCCTCGCGCACGGCGGCCAAGGTGTCCGCGGTCTCGCCCGACTGGGAGATCGCCACGACGAGGTCGCGTCCGTCGACGAGCGGGTTGCGATAGCGGAATTCGGCGGCGGGCTGGACTTCGGCCTGGAGGGCCGCGAGGTCCTCGAAGGCGAAATCACCCACCATGCCGGCGTGCAAGGAGGTGCCGCATCCGACCATGACGATGCGCTGGAGGTCGAGGAGCTCGCGGGCGGTGGTCCCCATGCCGGAAAGCACGGCGGTGCCGTTGAGCAGGTCCAGACGTCCGCGCAGCGCGTTGCGGACGGACTCCGGCTGCTCATGAATCTCCTTGAGCATGAAATGCTCGTAGCCGCCCTTCTCGACCGCCCCGGCCTCGAACTCGAGTTCGGCCACGTCGCGGTCCATCGGCGCGTGGTTCAGGTCGGTGATGTCGACGGAGTCCGCGGTGACGAGGGCGACGTCGCCGTCGTCGAGATAGATGACGCGCCGCGTATGCGCGATCAGGGCCGAAGGGTCGGACGCCACGAGGCATTCGCCTTCGCCGACGCCGATCACGAGCGGGCTGCCCTTGCGCGCGACGACGATCCGGCCGGGTTCGTCGGCGGAGATGACGGCGATGCCGTAGGCTCCTTCGACCTGACGCAACGCGCTGATGACGGCCTTGCGGAGGTCGCCTTTGTAATATTCGCCGACGAGCCGGGCAACAGCCTCGGTATCGGTCTCGGAGGCGAAGACGTGCCCCTTGGCTTCGAGCTTCGCGCGGATCACGCGGTAGTTCTCGATGATGCCGTTATGGACGAGGCGGATCCGCCCGGAGGCGTCCGAGTGGGGGTGAGCGTTCGCTTCGGTCGGGGCGCCGTGCGTCGCCCAACGGGTGTGGGCGATGCCGACCGAGCAGGCGACCTGACGGCCTTCGGACCATTCGGCGCGGACCTTGTCGGCCAAGCGGGCGACCTTGCCCACGGCGCGCAAGGTCGGGAGCGAACCACCTTCCTGCACCGAGAGACCGGCGGAATCATAACCGCGATATTCCAGACGGCGAAGGCCGCCGAGGAGGACCGGAGCCGCCGCGTGCCGCCCGACATATCCGACGATGCCGCACATGATCAGGCCGTGATGTCCTTGTCGACGATGGCGCCGGGCAAGGTGGTGGTCTTCGGCCAGAGCTTTCGCCCCGGATAAAGGGAGGTGTGGATGCCGGTATGGACGCCGTCGCCCACGATCGCGCCGAGCTTGCGTCGGCCGGTATCGAGCAGGCGCCCCTCGACGGGGCTGCGATGCGTACCGCCGTCATGACGCAGATTCGACGTGATCGTGCCGGCCCCGAAGTTCACCTTCTCCCCGAGGATCGAATCGCCGAGGTAGGATAGGTGGCCGACGTTGGTCCCGGGCAGGAGGATGGAATTCTTGATCTCGACGGCCTGTCCGACATGACACTTGTCCCCGATCGACGTCGAGCCACGGATGTAGCAGTTAGGGCCGACCTTGCAGTGGTCGCCGATGATGACGTCGCCTTCGATGACGACGCCGGGGAGGAGCTTCGTTCCCTTGCCGACCTGGAGCCTCCCGTCGACGTAGAGCGAGGCATGCGCTCCGGAATCCTGGACATAGGCCTTACGGGCGGTCATGGCCTCGACGTTGGCCCGGAGGAGATCCCAGCTGTACGTGATCGCAAAGGACTGGGCGGCCTGCAAGGCGCGACTCCCGACCTTGCGGGTCAGGAGCGCCGTGCCATCAGCCGCCACCAGAGAGCCATACGAGGCGTCCGCGAGGAAGGTCGCGATTTCAGCCGGAGCGAACCACGCGGCCGGATGGACGACGACGTCCGCCTCGACGGAAGAGACTTCGGTCAGGCCTGACGTCAACAACGCCGCCTGCTGATGACGACGCAGCGGGACGTTGGCCAAGGGGAAGTCGCCGAGCTCACGCATCAGCGTCAACGGATGACAGCCTTTCGATTCGCTCGTCGGCGGAATGTGGAAAGTGGCCATCTCAGAGGGTCTCGAAATCCGCTTCGACCGCCGACTTGAAGGACTGGGACCAGCGTTCGACTTCCGACTTGTCCTGATGCTCGACCAGGATGCGCAGCTTGTTCTCGGTGCCGGAATATCGGATCAGATGACGCCCGGCGTTGCCGAACGCGGCGTCGGCCTTGCGGATTTCCTCCTGCAGGGCGTTGAGCTGGACCAAGGGGATGCGGGACTTGACCTTGAGGTTGACGAGCGCCTGAGGGTACTCGCGCATGCCGGCCGCAAGGTCGGCCAGGGTCGCGCCTTTCTTGCGCATGAAGCGGAGCACCTGGAGGGCGCTCAGGATGCCGTCCCCGGTCGAGGCATAATCGGCGAAGATGAGATGGCCGGAATTCTCGCCGCCGAAGGAATAGCCGCCCTTACGCAGCGCTTCGATGACATGACGGTCGCTGACGGCCGTGGTGATCACGCCGATGCCCGCCTTGCGCATCGCCTCATGCAGGCCGAGGTTGGACATGACCGTGCAGACCATGGTGTTGCCGGAGAGCTTGCCTTCTTCCTTCAACGCCAAGGCGCAAAGGGCGAGGATGCGATCGCCCGAAACGCTGGCGCCGCTGGCGTCCGAGAAGATCACCCGGTCGGCGTCGCCATCGAGGGAGATGCCCACGTCGGCCCCCTGTTCTTTCACGACCTTGCCTGCGAATTCCGGATAAAGGGCGCCGACGCCGGCGTTGATGTTGAGGCCATCCGGTTCGACGCCGAGCTTCACGACCTTGGCGCCGAGCTCCTTGAAGATGAGCGGCGCGAGCAGGTAGCCGGCGCCATGGCCGCAATCGACGACGATCTTCATGCCGTCGAGGTGCGCGTTGCCGAGGCTCTGCTTCACGAATTCGATGTAACGACCACGGGCATCATCGATGCGATAGGCCTTGCCGATCTTATCGCCCGTGACGCCGTTCGCCTTCACGTCATACAGGACTTCCTGTTCGACCAAGGCCTCGAGATCGTCCGAAAGCTTGAAACCGTCGGGACCGAAGATCTTCAGCCCGTTGTCCTCATAAGGATTATGCGAAGCCGTGAGCATGATGCCGGCGCCGCAGCCCATGGACTTGGTCAGATGGGCCACCGCCGGGGTCGGCATCGGACCGACCAGGAATACGTCCATCCCGCTTGAAACCAGTCCGCTGGTCAGCGCGGTCTCGAGCATGTAGCCGGAGATACGCGTGTCCTTGCCGATGATGACGCGGTTATGATTGGCACCGCTGGAGCGCAGCACCCGGGAGATCGCTTGCCCGATACGCAGGGCGATTTCGGGAGTGATGGGATATTCGTTCGCCTTACCGCGGATGCCGTCCGTGCCGAAGAGTTTGGTCGCCATGCCCTTATCTGGCTCTTTCACCCTGTTTTGGCAAGCCCATATGATTGAAAACCTTCTTTTATGAAAGATATGACCAAATCGCTCAATAAATGGAAGATGGTCCTGACAAGAGGCCGATAAGGTCGGAAATGACGAACGACATTCGACCGAAACAAAGCGAGCGAGCAAATGATGCCGAGCGTAGGCCGCGAAGACTTATGAAAGGTTTTGAGATGAGGTTTAGTCCTCGGGACTGATTCGCCGTTCGACAGGAACTGAGGAGAGAAGTTGAGTGTCTCCACCCCATGC
>RGES01000162.1 GCA_009917805.1 Verrucomicrobiota bacterium | reverse complement strand
ACCGCAAGACGATTAAATCTAGTGGGCAATAATCCCCCCCTGTCAAAGGCAACTTATGGATTGGCCGAAGGGGGGCGGAGCCGGGTTTTCGTGCCAACTTCTCAGGTCGACAATCGCTCGCCGTCTTTTGGTTAATTTTGTTAGGAAAAAGCCCAAAGTGCGACACGTCGCGACCGAACTCAGCCCTCTGTCGCCTTGCTCGGGCGGCCTGCGTCTCCCTTGACTTTGCCGTCCGCCCGCCCGACTACCCAAGCCATGAAAGCCGACAACGACCTTTACCGACAGTTGCGCGAGTTGCCGGCCGCCCAGCTCTGGACCGTCGAGGTCCCGAAGTTCGACCAGCTCGGCCCTAAGGAGCGTAACCAGCAGGTCGCCCTCGTCCGGGCCGTCGGGGTGGTCTTCTCGACCTCCCGCAATCCGGAGATGAAGGCGGCGGTGAAGGCCTGGATGATCGGCCTCCTGCAGGATCCTTCCGAGAAGATCCGCCGTTACGCCACCGCCGCCATCCCGAAGCTGGGGGGCGACGAGGAGTCCGAGCGCAAGCTGATCGATATCCTTAAGACGACCGAGGTCGACCGGGAGAAGAAGAAGGTGGCCTCCGCCCTCGAGAAGATCGGTGGCGCGGCGACCCTCAAGGCGGTCTCCGGTTCCGGCGAGAAGCTTATCGACGAGCAGAAGGTCCGCGCAAGCGTGGCCCGCCAGGAAGGACCGAGCAACGTGCGCCTCGACGCCGTCGTCCCGAAGCAGCCGGGCCTGCGCCTGCACCTGCGCTGCCGCAAGGGGCTCGAATCCATCGTGGCCGACGAGGTGCGCGAAGACGAAGGCCGTGGCGGCAAGTTCCGCGTGATCGAGGTCCGCGGCTGCTTCGTGGTGGTCGAGCCGAAGGACGCCTTCACGCTCGGCGAACTCTACCAGCTGCGCTGCTTTGACACCGCGGCCTTCTTCCTCGCGTTCATCCGCCAGCCGGGGTCGGCCGAAGCGCTCGACGTCTTGGCGAAGGCCATCGCCTCGCCGCTTGCCGAGAAGTTGATGCTGGCGCTCACGCAAGGCGCGGCCCGTTACCGCCTCAGCATGGTGGCCGAGGGCAATCACGACGAGGCCGTAGCCAAGGTCACGAAGAAGGCCTTCGCGCTGAACCCGCGCGTGCTCAACGACGCCCGTGAATCCCCTTGGTCCGTCGACGTCCACTTCGACGAACGCAGCGCCCTCGTGGAACTGCGCCCGCGCATCTCGCCGAACCCGCGCCTCTATTACCGCACCGACGCCGTCAACGCCGCCTCGCACCCGCCGCTGGCGGCCTGCCTCGTGCGCGTGGCCGGTCGTCAGGACAAGGAGATCGTCTGGGATCCGTTCTGCGGCTCCGGCCTGGAGCTCATCGAGTCGGCCTTGGCCGGCGGGGTAGGGCAGGTCGTCGGCACCGACATCGACCCGGCCGCGATCGCGATCGCCGAAGCCAACTTCAAGGCCGCCAAGATCTCCGGCACCAAGGCCGCGTTCCACACCTGCGACTTCCGCGACATCATCCGCATCCCGGAACTCGACCGCGGTAAGGTCTCGCTGGTGATCTCGAATCCGCCGCTCGGCCGCCGCGTGCGCGTGCCGAACATGCACGGCCTGTTCACCGACCTCTTCAAGATCGCTTCGGAAGTCCTGCGTCCCAACGGCCGCTTGGTCTTCGTGAACCCGCTGCGACTACCGCCAACCGCTACCACCCGTGTATTTAGCCGCCGCCCCACCCCTTGACTTCCCGGGGGATGCGTGGATAATGGGTGACGTTCCTTCTCAGTCGGATCCCGCAAATGACCGACGTCTCATTTCGGGGGTGTTCCGGATTCGATTCCCGCCAAGATATCGCGACGGCATGCAGAGGGTAGTTCGTAACCTCTTAAATCCAACGGGCAGCACTATAACTGCTAAAAACACCATCACGTTCGAGAACGACAACGTTCTCGCGCTCGCTGCCTAAGTACAGCGACGAGCCCCAGGGCGCGCCTGCAGTCCTGGATCAGCTCGGTTAACGTGGGCGATCCCCTCCTTTAGCTGTTATCTCCGGGGTAAGTGAGAATACAGATAGGTCGCACGGGTGCTCATCCCCAAACGCGATCGAGATCAATGATGAAGCTACGCATGTAGAAGTTACGACGTAAGGGTAGGAAGACGTGGGTTCGACTCCCACCACCTCCACCATTTGAGAAGCAACCAGCCTGCGACCACCCGGTCGCAGGCTTTCGGCGTTGGATGATTCCGTCAGCCGGCCTCCCCGGCAGTCCGAATTGCCCGAAGAACGCAAAGGCCCTCCCTTGAGCCCGGCCCTCGCGCCGACATAGTCGCCGTCATGCGACCCCTGCTCATCTTGCTGATGGCCCTTTGCGCCGCCCTTCCTTGCAACGCCCAGCGGGCCAAGCCGAACGTGGTGGTGCTCTTGGTCGACGACCTCGGCAGCGGCGACGTGAGCTGCCTCTTCCGCGACACGGTGAAGACCCCGAACATCGATCGCCTCGCCCAGCAAGGCGTGAAGTTCTCTGCGGGCTACTCTACCGCTCCGCTCTGCGGCCCCTCCCGCGCTGGCTTCCTCAGCGGCCGCTATCAGCAACGTTTCGGCTTCAACGGCAACCGAGACGGTATCCCGACCGACATCCCGCTCCTGCCTGGCTTGCTGAAGTCCGCCGGATACCGCACGGCTCTCTTCGGCAAATGGCATAGCGCCGGTCCGATGCCTCATGAGCGAGGTTGCTTCGACGAGACGCTGGTCTCCGCGACGCCCAGTCCGTTCATCGACTACTTCCACCCGAAGCTGGCGCGCAACGGCAAGGTGGAGGTCTTCCAGGAATACAGCACCGACCTGTTCGCCCGCGAAGCGGTCGAATTCATAAGACGCAACGTCGACCGACCCTTCGCGTTGACGGTTACCTTCAACGCGCCGCACATCCTACGTACCACGAAGGATGCGATGGTCCATCAGAAGGACTTCGAAGCGGGTCAGGCGGCCGGCAAGGTGGTGGATATCCCGAAAATCCCCACGGCTCGCCCCGGTGAAGCCGCCCGCTACGCCGCTCAATTCCCCGGCGACACCGCGCGCGCCGACACGGTCGCGACGATCGTGGCCCTGGACGAAGCGGTCGGACGTATCCTCGATCAGTTGAAATCCTCCGGACTCGAGCAGGATACCCTCGTTTTCTTCTTCGGCGATAACGGCGGCCATCCCGAGGTCCGCAGCGAGAACACGCCGTTGCGTGATTATAAATGGAACCTCTTCGAAGGCGGTATCCGCGTGCCCTTCCTCGCCCGGTACCCGGCCAAGTGGCCGGCGGGTCGCACCTTCCTCCATCCGGTCAGTTCGCTGGACATCCTCCCGACCTGCCTGGCCGCCGCGGACATCACCGCGCCGGCCGGACTCGATGGCGTCGACCTGACGCCGTTCCTCGCCACGCCGACGGCGGCGGCGCCGCACGAAACTCTCTTCTTCTCGATTGCCAAGCAAGGGGCCGTCCGGTCAGGCCGATGGAAATATGTCCGCGACCAGCAAGGCGGTCAGCACCTCTTCGACGTCGAAGCCGACGTCAGCGAATCCAAGGACCTCGCGACCACCGAACCGGCACGGCTCAAGGAACTGGCGGCCCGCTGGGAAGCCTGGAACCTGAAGGTGCGCGCCGAAGCAAAGTGACTTAACGCTTCCGGTAGACCTCGAGGCGGCAGTCGTAGCCGCCGAGGTCGACGGTGCGGCTGGATTCCAGACGGAGGGTCGGGTCGACGGAGGAAAGACGCAGCGGGTTCACGAAGACCA
>RGES01000161.1 GCA_009917805.1 Verrucomicrobiota bacterium | reverse complement strand
GACATCCCGATGCAGAAGGACTGCGAGCAGTGGCGCGACCAGACCGGCCAGATCACCGAGATCGACCGCTGGATCGTCAAGATGGCCATCGGTTATTTCTCCGCCGCCGAAGGCATCGTCGGCGACAACATCATCCACGTCGTCCGCGAGGTCGTCACCGCCCCCGAGCTCAAGCTCGTCCTGGGCCGCCACGCGCACGAGGAGAACATCCACGCCGACTCGCTCGTCTACATGATCTCCTCGCTCGGCATCAACCCGCACGAGTGCGAGGCGATGTTCGAGGACATCCCGACGATCGCCAAGAAGGCCGCCTTCGTCGTCAACAATTCCCGCGCGCTGCGCCGCAAGCTCGACCTCACCAAACTCGAGGACAAGCAGGCCCTCGCCCACAACATCTTCCTCTTCGGCCAGTGCATGGAAGGCACCCAGTTCTACGGCCTCTTCGGCATGGTGCTCTCCCTCGCCCGCCAGAACAAGTTCCCCGGCATCGGCCAGATGTTCCGCTACACGCTGCGCGACGAGTCCAACCACATCGACCTCTTCCGCAACCTGCTCGCCGAACTGGTGAAGGAGAACCCCGACGTCTGGACGCCGGCCTTCAAGGAGGAGCTCCGCCAGCTCATGGCCACCGCCGTGACGCTCGAGAAGGACTTCATCCGCGACTGCCTCCCGGTCAACGCCCTCGGCCTCTCCGCCAAGGAGTTCGAGCAGTACATCGACTACATCGCCGACCGCCGTCTCCGTAACTGCGGCCTCGACCCGCTCGTCGCCGAGACGACCAATCCTTTCCCCTGGCTGTCCGAGATGATGGACCTCAAGAAGGAGCAGAACTTCTTCGAAGGCCGCGTGACCGAATACCAGAAGCAGGGCGCCCTCGGCACCGTCTCCGACGACGAACTTTGATCGCCCGCTGCCCGAATTCAGGCGTCACCCCCTCCGCGCCTGGTCTGGCACGTTTCCTGTTCTTACCTAACCCAATCACCTTCACCCAAAATCCTGCGCCGGCCGCCGCCGACGCATCCCGACCTTCGTCCCTTCCTCTCCGCCTCCCTCCTTTCACCACACCACTCTCTTCAAAATGAAATCCGAACTCCCTTTCTTCCGCGAAGACATCGCCCTCAAGAACGCCGTCCGCTCCCCGTCCGGCGCCAAGCCCCGCTTCAACTGGCGTGAGTCGCTGCCCGCCGCCGCCGGTGGCGCCGCCGCCGGCCTCGACGCCGCGCAGATCGCCGACATCGTCGGCGCCGCGCTCACCGACCTCCTCGTCGCCCGCCAGGAACAGGACATCTTCACCGAGTCCAACCGCCAGTTCGTCGCCGCCGTCGCCAGCGACGTCGTCCGCGTGCTCTCGCAGTCCGGCGTCCAGGTCGGCGAAGGCCTCATCCTGCAGGCCATCGAGGACGCCCTCGTGCGCTACAACCGCCACGACGTCGCCAAGAGCCTCCTCTTCTCCCGCGGCGGCCTCGAGTCCGCTCCGGTCGAGCCCCTCGCCATCACGACCCGCCTGATGCGCCGCAACGGCCAGGTGGTGCCGTGGCTCCCCAACAAGATCACGCTCGCCGTGCGCATGGCCTTCCTCTCGCTCGAGCAGGATCCCGCCCCGTGCGAACGCGTCGCCTCCGCGGTCACCCGCCGCGTCGCCGACCTCGGCCAGACGATCATCGGCATCGAGGAGGTCCAGGACCTCGTCCAGGAAGAGCTGATGCGCCAGGGCCACTACAAGGTCGCCCAGAACTACATCCTCTACCGCGCCTACCGCGCCCGCCGCCGCGAGGAGCTCGCCGCCCAGCCGGTCGTCGTCGACGACCGTCAGGAGTCGATGATCCTCGTCAAGAACGCCGACGGCTCCACCTACCTCTGGAACGGCGACGAGCTCCGCAAGCGCATCGCCTTCGCCGCCGCCGGCCTCGAGCTCGTGCGCACGCCCGAGCAGATCGAATCCGAACTCCGCCGCGGCCTCTTCAACGAGATCAGCGAGGCCGACCTGCGCAAGACGATCGAGCTCAACGCCAAGAGCCTCGTCGAGGTCGACGCCGACTTCGCGAAGTTCGCCGCCCGCATCTGCCTCTCCTACATCTACGAGGAGGTCCTCGGCTGGAGCATCGTCCGCGACGGCGTCGCCCAACTCAAGGAGTTCCATCGCGCGAAGTTCGCCGCCTACGTCGAGCGCGGCATCGCCATCGGCCGCCTCTCGCCCGACCTGCGCAAGTACGACCTCGCCAAGCTCGCCGCCGCCCTCGATCCGATGGCCGACCTCGACTTCGAGCTGCTCGGCGTGCAGACGATGTACGACCGCTACCTCATCATCGACAAGACGGTGAAGCCGGCCCGCCGCCTCGAGACGCCCCAGTTCTTCTGGATGCGCGTCGCCATGGGCCTCTTCCTTCGCGAGGAGAAGAACCGCGAGGACTGGGTCATCCGCCTCCACGCGCTCTACAAGTCCCGCCGCTTCTGCAGCTCGACCCCGACGCTCTTCAACTCCGGCACGCTCCACAGCCAGCTCTCGTCCTGCTACCTCTACCAGGTCAACGACACGATCGAGTCCATCATGATCCGCGGCATCGCGGAGAACGCCTTCCTCTCCAAGTGGGCCGGCGGCCTCGGCGGCTCCTGGACCTCCGTCCGCGGCACGGGCTCCTACATCAAGGGCACCAACGGCGAGTCCCAGGGCATCATCCCGTTCCTCAAGCTCCACAACGACCAGCTCGTCGCCGTCAACCAGGGCGGCAAGCGCCGCGGCTCCGGCTGCGCCTACCTCGAGACCTGGCACAACGACATCGAGGACTTCCTCGAGCTGCGCAAGAACACGGGCGACGACCGCCGCCGCACGCACGACATGAACACGGCGAACTGGATCCCCGACCTGTTCATGAAGCGCCTCAAGAACCGCCAGAACTGGACGCTCTTCCTCTCCAACGAGACCCCGGACCTCCACGAGACCTTCGGCGCCGATTTCGAGAAGCGCTACGTCGCCTACGAGGCCCGCGCCAAGAAGGGCGAGATCTTCGGCAAGGAGATTCCGGCCCTCGAGCTCTGGAAGAAGATGCTCGGCATGATCTTCGAGACCGGCCACCCCTGGATCACCTTCAAGGATCCGTGCAACGTCCGCTCCCCGCAGGACCACGTCGGCGTCATCCACTCCTCCAACCTCTGCACGGAGATCACGCTCAACACGAGCGCCGAGGAGACCGCCGTCTGCAACCTGGGCTCCGTCGTCCTCGACTCGCACCTCAAGGCCGACGGCAGCATCGACCATGCGATGCTCCGCGAGACCGTCACGGTCGCCGTCCGCGCCCTCGACAACGTCATCGACATCAACTTCTACCCGACCAAGGCCGCCGAGGTCTCCAACCTCCGCCACCGCCCGGTCGGCATGGGCGTGATGGGCCTCCAGGACTGCCTCTACCGCCGCGACATCTCCTTCGCCTCCGAGGCCGCCGTCGAGTTCAACGACGAGATCATGGAAGCCGTGGCCTACTACGCCTACGAGACCTCCGCCGACCTCGCCGCCGAACGCGGCACCTACAGCACCTACAAGGGCTCGAAGTGGGACCGCGGCCTGCTCCCGCAGGACACCGTCGACCTCCTCGAGCAGGAGCGCGGCGAGCCGATCGAGGTCAAGCGCGGCGGCCGCATGGACTGGGCTCCGGTCCGCGCCAAGATCGCCAAGCACGGCATGCGCAACTCCAACGTCCTCGCGATCGCCCCGACCGCCACGATCTCCAACATCGTCGGCAGCTCCCCCTGCATCGAGCCGACCTACAAGAACCTCTTCGTGAAGAGCAACCT